>NZ_VJOT01000054.1 GCF_011087585.1 Neochlamydia sp. AcF84 | reverse complement strand
CAGCATCGCTGTTTTCCACCTAGTTGATCTGCAAGCTATTCTAAAAAAAGAGTTTGGTAAAAACTTAACCTTGCAAGGAATTTGGACAATCTTACGTCGTTGCCGCTATACACCTTTGGTTCCTCGTCCTCAACATTATAAAGCTAACTTAAGAGAGCAAGAAGCCTTTAAAAAAAAATTCCAAAAGCCATTACCAGCTTAAACAAACGATTTCCCAAGAAAAACATCGAAATTTGGTTTGAAGATGAAGCACGGCTTGGGCAACAAAGCACCTCTACTAAGGTATGGGCAAAAAAAGGAACACGGCCAAAAGCTCCTAGGCAGACAGAATATAAAAATCTGTATGTAGCTACAGCTGTTTGCCCACGTTCAGGGCAAGCAGAAGGAATGATTCTACCTTTCTTAAATAGCCAAGGAGTGGAAATTCTTCTTAAGCAAGTTGGTCAATCGCTGCCTGCTTCTTCCCATGCTTTGCTAATTTTAGACCGAGCTAGCTATCATACTAGTAAAACGCTGAAAGTTCCTTCCAATATTCACCTGCTCTTTCTACCTCCTTATAGTCCTGAACTTAATCCTGTTGAAAACTTATGGCATTACTTGCGTAGCCATTTTTGGTCTAATCGTATTTATCGGGGTTATAAAGAACTAGAAAAGATGGCAATAGCTTCTTGGAGAAAAGTATGTCTGCAAGAAAAAAGAATGAAAAGTTTATGTGCTGTATCGTATGCCTAATTGTGTAAGGAGTAATTTAAAAGCGTATAACAACCGGCTTACCGCTCTTTCTGCAGAAATAGGGCAGCTATCGCAGGATTTAGCTCTTCAACTCGCTGGAAATCCGTTGGAAAGTATTCCTGAGGAAATAAAACAACGTTTTAGGCTATAACTGGAAAAGTTTGTATCTTTACCATTTCTAGAGAAATAAATTGATAAGCTTAGAAGTTGTTGAGGATATAAATAATACCATTTAAACGAACTCCGTAAGTAGCAGCTGTTGGGAATGCAAACAGCCTTTTTCTAAATTCAAATAAGGAGGATAATTTAGGGAGAGAAAAGGTTTGGAAAGGAGGAAACCATGTTTGTAGCTTTTTATCATACAATAGAGGAATTAAACGCCATGGCAAAAAAGAAAGCCTATGGCAGTTACAGTTGTAAAATAAGAGCAGTGGTGATGGCGATGGAAGGAGAAAGCGCATATCAGATAGGAAAGGCGCTAGGTTATTGTACAAGCGCTATTCAAAAATGGATCCGAAGGTATAATGCTCAAAATTTAGAGGGCCTGAAAGATAAAAGGCCTGTAATAACAGGAAGAAAAAGAGCTTTAACGTTTGAGCAAGAAAAAGCTTTCTTACAGAGGGTAGATAAAGGGCCTGAACCTGACGAAAGCATCAATGTTTTCCACCTAGTTGATCTGCAAGCTATTCTAAAAAAGAGTTTGGTAAAAACTTAACCTTGCAAGGAATTTGGACAATTTTACGTCGCAGCCGCTATACGCCTTTGGTTCCTCGTCCTTAAGCATTATAAAGCTAACCTAAGGGACAAAGAAGCCTTTAAAAAAATTCCAGAAGTCATCACCAGCTTAAACAAACAATTTCCCAAGAAAAACATCGAAATTTGGTTTGAAGATGAAGCACGGCTTGGGCAACAAAGCACCTCTACTAAGGTATGGGCAAAAAAAGGAACGCGGCCAAAAGCTCTTAAGGCAGACAGAATATAAAAATCTGTATGTAGCTACAGCTGTTTGCCCACGTTCAGGGCAAGCAGAAGGAATGATTTTACCTTTCTTAAATAGCCAAGGAGTGGAAATTCTTCTTAAGCAAGTTAGCCAATCGCTGCCTGCTTCCTCCCATGCTTTGCTAATTTTAGACCGAGCTAGCTATCATACTAGTAAAACGCTGAAAGTTCCTTCCAATATTCACCTGCTCTTTCTACCTCCTTATAGTCCTGAACTTAATCCTGTTGAAAACTTATGGCATTATTTGCGTAGCCATTTTTGGTCTAATCGTATTTATCGTGGTTATAAAGAACTAGAAAAGATGGCAATAGCTTCTTGGAGAAAGGTATGTCTGCAAGAAAAAAGAATGAAAAGTTTATGTGCTGTATCGTATGCCTAATTGTGTAAGGAGTAATTTAAAAGCGTATAATCTTCCTATAGCATCCGAAGCGTAGAAGGCTCACTCTGCTAAAAGATAGGAAGAATTTCTAATAGCTTTTTATATTGCTAACTTGCCTAAGTATGCTGCTAAGCTGTCTTTAAATCTAGCTTGCCTATTTTGCTTTTTCTATATATGAATACTCCTAAAAATAAATGAAAGTAGGCATAAAGCTTAAAAAGAGGCTTTAACATGAATCCTCTCTCTTTTATCACCCTTGAGCATCTAACTAAGGGCATTTAAAGTCTTTCTACGGGAGCAATAGGGCGCACGATGAAGATTTTGCAGGAAGGCAAAGACTATGGATTTTTTGGTCTATTCATTAAAATTAAAGGTATCAGCAAAATGATTATGCTAACACCTTTTTATTCTTATTCTTTTCATTCTACTCATATAAATTAACTTTGCAAAAAAGCTGCTAGCAAGCGACACATTTCTAGATGATCCTGAGTAGCAATAAGCTCACGAGCAGAGTGCATACTTAGCTGGGGCGAGCCTATATCAACTGTTGTAATGCCTGTTTGAGAAGCTTGAAGGGGGCCAATGGTAGAACCGCAAGGGATATCATTGCGACATGAAAAGAATTGATAAGGAATAACATGCTTTTCGCATAAATGGACGATACCAGCTGAAGATTGAGCGTCACTGGCATACCGTTGATTTGCATTGTATTTAATTACAGGGCCTTTATTCATTGAAGGAGCATGGCGCGGATCGTGCTTTTCCATATAATTGGGATGCAAGGCATGCGCTAAATCTACAGATAAACATAAAGATTGGGGCAAAAGACTCAAAAATTGTTCTCTAGAAAGTTTTAAAGCTATGGCTATACGTTCTAAAATCTGTAGAAGAAAAGGGGAGTCAGCTCCCTGGGCTGTTTGCGAGCCTATTTCTTCATTGTTCCAAAAGACAGCTAAGTTCAAAATGTGTTTTTGAGGATGACTAGTTTTAAGGGCTGTCATGCCTGCATGCACGCTAGCCAGGCTATCTAGACGATAGCCGCTAAGCATTGTAGAGCCTATAAGCTTGGCTCTCTCTAAAGGATATAAGAATAAATCATGGCTTAAGATGTATTCGAAAGGGTCTTTTATGTTATCTTCCAATATTTTCAAAAGGTATGATTGCTGGGAATCTGCATCTAAAGCGGCCAAGGCTGAAAAATGCTCTTGTTTGTTAAAATAGGGGCCTCTTTCATTAGCTTCACGGTCAAGGTGGATGGCAAGCTGAGGAATGATTAATGGATGGCTATTAATATTGACTAACGCTTGTTTAATTTCATGGTTAGAGCCAGCTAAAAAGACCCTTCCCGCTAGGCCTAAGTCTCGGTTAAACCAGGAGGTGAGAAGAGGCGCTCCATAAATTTCGGTAGCAAGCATAGTCATATTATCGCGGCGAAATTCAGGGTTAGGCTTTAATTTGAAGCCAGGGCTGTCTGTATGTGAGGCAATCAGGTGGGCTTTTTTGAACGATTCATGAGGAGTGATAAAAGCACAAATAGAAGACCCATTACGTTTAAGAAAATAACCTTTGCCTTTTTCTAGTTCCCACTCTTGGGCTTCTTCCAGTTCATTAAATCCTTCAGCAAGAAGAGATCTGCCTATATAATCTACTGCATGCCAAGCTGTGGGAGCTTGATCGAGTAAAAGCATTAAATCGTCAATAAGCGAGTTAGACATGATGAGAGTCCGTTTTTTATATAAGTTAGGGGAAATTGGCTTTTTAGAAAATTTATTTTCTATGGTCTATCAGCAAGAGTAAAAGATAAGCAATAAACATAAAAGTTTTAATTTATATCTCTCTAATCTTTTTTATTATTTACTTAACTTTTTCATTGCTGGTCATACTCTATATAGCCTCATTCAAGGAGGTTAAGGCAAAGCTACCCCACAAATTTCCTCAGCCTCGGCTGAAAGGTATAAACCTTAAAAGTTTACCTGCGGATAAAAAAAATATGAGAAGCTTGGGCTTTTAATTTTTATCCTCATGGGGAACCAGCTTGTCTACTCCTAGGTAGCTCTGCAATACTTTGGGGATATTAACAGATCCATCCGCATTTTGATTGTTTTCGAGCAAAGAAACCATTAGACGCGAGGTAGCTAAGCCGGAACCGTTGAGTGTATGAACAAATTCAGGTTTTCCTGCCTTTGCTGAACGAAAACGGATATTGGAACGTCTAGCTTGAAAATCTGTGCAATTGGATACAGAAGAGACTTCATAGTACCGGTTCTGGCCTGGCAGCCAAGCTTCAATGTCTACAGTACGAGCCGAAGCGTAGGACATATCTCCAGTTACTAGCAAGGCCATGCGATAGTGAAGTTCTAGTCCTTGCAAAATTTCCTCTGCGTTATTTAACATTTCTTCAAATAGAAGAGGACTTTGCTCAGGGGAGCAAAAGCAAAACATTTCTACTTTATTAAATTGATGGACGCGAATTAAACCTCTTTCGTTAGAGCCTGCTGCGCCGGCCTCTCGGCGAAAGCAGGGAGTGTAAGCAGTATATTTCAAAGGAAGTTCCTCTGAATTTAGAATTTCTTGAGCATGGAGGCCATTTAAAGGAACTTCTGCAGTAGGTATCAAATAAAGGTGGTAATCCTCATCATGGATTTTAAATTGTTGATTTTCAAACTTAGGCAGCTGCCCGGATCCATACTCAATTTCTTTTCTTACCAAAAGAGGTGGTATCCATTGCTCAAAACCATTTTTAATTTGAACACTAAGCATATATTGAATGAGTGCCCACTCTAAGCGAGCACCTAGACCTCGATAGACAGGCCATCCGGATCCGGAAATTTTGGCGCCGCGTTCGAAATCAAATAGTTTTAATTTTTCGTTTAGTTCGACATGATTTTTGAAAGCAAAATCAAAATTTCTTTTGTTTCCTACCTCTTTAAAGATGACATTATCCTTAGGATCGGAAGAAACCTTAATATCTTCCATAGGAAGGTTAGGAAGCTTAGAAATTTCATAATTAAAAGAGTATTCTACCTGCTGACATTGATGCTCAAGCGAATGGATCTCATCCGCCATGGAAGCCACTTCTTTAACCATTTCGCTAGCATCTTGGTTGAAGCGCCGCATTTCTCCAATTTTTTGAGAGAATTCATTGCGGGTAGCTTTTAAAGTCTCTAATTGGGTTTTTAAAGTACGCAATTGCGTATCTAAATCCATCACCACCGTTAAATTGATGCTAGGATCTTTTGTTTTTAGTTTAGCCTCTATTCCTTTAGCATCTTTGCGCAGGAGCTTAATGTCTAGCATAAGGGATAACATCCTCGATTATTTTTTTTCGTTTATTATAAAATGTAAAACCTTTAAAAGGCAAGGAGAGGAGAGAAGAGGCAAGCTAGGTCTGCTTTAGCTAGGATAGCAGCCGTAGGTCTTAAACTTAAGCTTTTTTAATTTTATTTTCTACTCTTCCATTTGCTCAGTTTTTTCTTGAGTCTCTTTGACAGATCTCCTATATTCGTTTTTTTTGTGTAAACCTTCTACCATCAAAGCTATGAAGATCAACAATTTAATGTTTACCTTAGGATGTCTAGGCTTTTTATTAGGTCTTCCCTTCCTGCAAGCAGTGGAAAATAAGGGCTACACCTTGATTGAAGATAAAGCTTCATTGAGAGTCAAAACTCCTACCTTTTCTCAAACGCAAGTACTTAAAATCAAGCTTAATAATGGTCTGCAAGCCGTTTTGATTTCTGATCCTCAAGCTGATCAGTCATCTGCAACTATGGTTGTAGAAGCAGGTAGCTGGCAAGATCCCGAGCAATATCCCGGTCTTGCTCATTTTGTAGAACATATGCTTTTCCTAGGGACAAAAAAGTATCCTAACGAATCAGAATTTCAGCATTTTATCACAGAGCATGGCGGATTTTCTAATGCTTTTACTGCTAATGATCACACTGCTTATATGTTTTCCATCGATAATGAAGCTTTTCCTCAAGCGCTTGATCGTTTTGCCAGTTTTTTTAAAGCGCCTTTATTTAATGTGTCGGGGATTTCGCGAGAATTGAAGGCTATTGATCAGGAATATGCTAAAAACTATGAAAACGATGATGTGCGCGAAGTTATGGTCATGAAGCATATACAGAATCCTCAACATCCTAATTACCACTTTAACATAGGAAATTCTGCAACTTTAAAATCCGCTTCTCAGGAGATTTTAAAAGCATGGTATAATGAGCATTATAGCTCTAATATTATGCGCTTATTGCTTGTATCTAACTTACCCTTAGAAGAAATGAGACGGTTAACGGTTGAGGAATTTGGTGATATCTCTGATAAACACAAGGCTTGTTATGTTCCTGCTATGGACCTAAACAATCCTGATATGCAAGCTAAACTTTTTTATATCAATCCTATCCAGAATATACGCAAATTAACGTTGGTATGGGATTTACCTCAAGAATTTGCCGAGATGAAAGACACTTACCCTGATCGTCTGGTTTGCCAGGTATTAGGACATGAAGGTAAGGAGAGCTTATTAGCGCAATTGAGACGGGAAAAATTAGCAGAAAATTTAGGATGCAGCACTTTTAATTTAGGGGAAAAAAATTTAGTTTTGTTTGTGCAAATGGATCTTACCGATAAAGGAGTTCAATCTGTTGATCAAGTAATCTTACGTTGTTTTCAAACTCTAGCGTTAATGAAAGAGAAGCCTTTTCCTCGCTATATCTTTGATGAGGTCAGGCAAATTAACTTACTCGACTATGAATATCAACAACGCGAAGATGTATTTACAACGGCTATGAAAAATGCCGACCTTTTAGTTAGAGAAAATATAGCCACTTATCCAGAGCAAACTAAAGTGATTCAAAAATTTAGCCAGGCAGATGTTCAGAAGCTCTTGGACTATTTGACTCCCTCCAACTGCCGTTTTTTGATTCAAGCACCCCCTTCCCTGACAGGAGTAGAACCTACCCATCAAGAAGAGTGGCTACAAGTTGCTTATGCAATGCAAACCGTAGATCCCTTTAAAATGCAAGAATGGGCATCTGCTACCCCTATTGTCGAGATTGCTTTGCCTCCTCCTAATCCTTTTTTACCTCGATCTTTGGATTTGCTTCATGCCTTGCCTAGCAAAGCGACAAAACTTCCCCGCCTGCCTTGCCCGCAACTCATTGAAGACTCAGAACATGGTACGATTTACTATGCAAAAGATCAGCATTTCCTCATTCCTCAACTTTATTTAAATTTTAACATTAAAACTCCTGAAGTAGATATAGGGGATGCTGATAAAATTGTGCTGGCCGATATTTATGTCAAAGCGGTCGAAGAAAATCTTAGCAAATTTAGCTATTCGGCCACCACGGCAGGCTTAAATTTTAATGTAGCACGTAGCGATTATGGTCTGGCCTTTAAGATCAATGGTTATAACGACCATGCTTTTCTTTTATTTGAAGGAATTCTTAAACACTTAAAAGAGCTAAAGCTTTCAGAACAAGCATTTAAAATATTTAAACAGTCAGTGCTAAGGCGCTATCAAAACTTTACAAAAAAAGCTCCTTTAAAAAGAGCTAAAGAGCTCTTTCAACAAACGATCTATAAAAGATATGCTACAGAACAGCAGAAAATAAATGCTATACGTAAGCTCTCCTTTGCTAAGTTTCAGGAAGATATTCAGTCGCTATTTAGGCAGTCTTTTGTTGAAGGATTGATTTACGGAAATGTCACCGAAAATCAGGCTAAAGAATATGCAGATAAGTTAATCAAAATTTTAGATAGCGCGCCTTATCCCAAGCCAATGCACAAACATGCTGAAATAATTGATTTATCTTCAACGGAAGGCCCTTTTCTTTTGGAAATAAAAATTCCCGTCCAAGGTAGTGCTGCCTTATTAGCTATCCAAAATCCTAGCTTTACATTTAAAGAACGTGCTGCCCAGCAGATATTGATGAAAGCAATGAAGGAGCCCTTTTTTGCTGAGCTACGCACGCGGCAGCAGACAGGTTATCTTGTCTCCAGTGCAGCCGAAGAGATTGAGCGTAAGCTGTTTCTAGCATTTGCTGTACAATCTAACACTCATGCTCCTCGCGATCTTTTAGCGCGCTTTGAACTGTTTATTGAAAGTTTTATACAAGGATTGGATAAAAATTATTTAACTCCCAAGAATTTTGATATCATTAAAAATTCGCTTTTAGAAGAGCTTGAGAAACCTCCCCATAATATGGAATCCATGGGGGCTCTTTTACATAGCTTAGCCTTCAAATATGAGGGGCGTTTTGATTGGATAGATAAACGCATTCAAGCGCTTAAAGCACTCACATATGATGAGCTGCTAAGCTTTGCGCATGCGTGTATAGGCAAAGGCAATAAACGCCGTCTAGGTTTGCTTATAAAGGGGCCTATGGATAAAGCCAAAGGGCTGTATTACACTTTAATAAATACACCTGCTCAATTTAAGCAAAGAAGTACATTTTCCTCTAGCGGGGGAAATGAGGAAAAGGAACGTAAGCTTGAATAAATTATACGCTTTCGAGCAGCTCTTTATGTAATCATATACTTAGTAAAAAGCTTGTTTTTACCGATAGAGTCAGCCTGGGAAAAGGTTGATTTCTTTTTTGATGATGCAGACGTAGTTTCTTTAAAAGGTATTAAAAGTGTTTTAAATCTTTAGAGATGATAGAAGGACACTGCTAGAGTTATAAAGGGAAATCAATCAGATGTTTGCTATGAGCTTGTTCGTGAAGGGTGGGGAGGGGCATAGCTTCTGGCAAGATAATACTGTTGCATAACAAGTTCCCAGATGTATTGAGCACGAGCTATACGCCTAGCTTTTTTATCTAAATGTTGACTCCCAGGAAAATTAATCATATCTATTTCCTGTCCAAAAGATAAGTGTACTGGAGCGCATTTTGCTTGGCGTCTTTCTCCTAGTTCTTTTTCGACCCTCTGAGGAGGAGGTAATAAATCGTATGTGGACAAGCTTAAAGGATAAAAATGGGTTTTTTTTCCCGAATGCTGAGCCATTAGCCAAAACATCTCAATACTAGGAGCATCAAAAGGAGCTATTTCTACTTGACCGGTATTTATATTGGCACGGTCCCTGCCACCACTGGGGGCAACATAAATACATTTGCCTCCTTCAGCAAGCAGTTGGCTCATTTGATGCATGACACGCTGATTATAAAGAAGCTTTGCTTGTTTCTTTTCAGGAGGATTCTCAATATGCTTTTTAGAGAAAATACATAATAAGTTACATCCTTTACTAAGAGGAATGGCTAAGGGATCTGTAATGACTCGATGTCCCGCTACAAAAATCATTTCCTCTGCCAAACGAGTATGGTCTTTTTCTAACATTAGGCAAATAACTTGAGGATCAGGTTCAATTTGGTGATTAGCTAATAATATAACATTTTCTTGATTAGCTAGATGCGTTTCAATTTCTTCAATATGTTGAGCGTGGTGAATTTTAGAATGAGCAAACACAATAAGAGGGCGCATCATTTCTAATCCCAGACGATAGTAGTCATAGGGAGCGCGAATAGCACGATGATAAGGCTCAAATGAATAGGGTTGTTGGTTTTCTTGAATGACAAATTGTAGATATTGAGTGATAATGGGTTCATAAGCTGACATAGGCTTATTATTTTCAGTGACAGCTTGGGCAAAACTTAGATAAAAGCCTTCAAGAATTTCATATTGCTTGGAATCAAGGGCTTCCTCGCTTTTTAGGCTTTTCAACAGTTTCATGTAGACCATACCAAACCTCAGACATCTATTTTTTTATTATTGATCGTGGATAGGAAATGATAATCGTTAATGTGCATATTGTCATCAGTAGCAATTTGAAGGTGGGCGTTTAATTCTTCGGCCAGCTTAAATAAATACTGTTGGTCAATAACTTTTAGATATTTCTCTAGTTCAGGATGAATGATAAGTTTTAAAGCAAACTGCTGGTGGCATCCAATTACTTTTTTAAGGGCTCTCTCAATCTCGATAGAGATGCTTTCGTGCGTTTTAACAAGGCCACTGCCTCCGCAATAAGGACAGCTGCAGAAAATAGTCTGGTGTAAAGAACCTCGATTACGTTGGCGTGTCATCTCAACTAAACCAAATTCGCTCATTCCTAAAATTGTGCATTTTGCCGAATCCTCTTTCATAAATTCTTTGAGACGTTCTAAAACTCGGCGTTGATTTTTACGTAAACGCATATCGATAAAATCGCAAATGACTAATCCTCCCACGTTACGCAAGCGTAATTGACGCGCAATTTCTTCCGTAGCTTCTAAGTTGATCCTTACTAATGATTCTTCTACGTCTGTCTTGTTACTAGAGCTTCTGCCGGAATTGACATCGATCGTATGCATGGCCTCGGTACGATCGAAATAGAGATAACCTCCGCTAGGTAACCAAATTTTACGGCGTAAAGTCTTCTCTATTTCTCTCTCTACATTAAAGCGTTCAAACATCGGAATTTTATCCCGATAATATTCGATGCATAAGGCATGTTCATTGGCGTAGCGGCTATATAAGCGCTTGCATGTTTGATAAACGTTATAATCATCTATCAATATTCTTTCATACCGTTTATCGACCGCATGGATCACTGCACGCTTGATAATATCGGATTCAGCAAATAAAAGCGTGGGCTCATTGGATTTTTTAAAGTTCTCCATGATATTATTCCAGGTGTTGAGCAAATCATTAGCTTCTTCAATCAACATTTCAGGAGTGGCAATCGCACTAGCCGTGCGACAAATTAAACCCATATCTTTGGGCATTTCAAAAGCACGAATTAACTTTTTTAATCTTTCACGTACATTGCGATCTTCAATTTTACGAGAAACACCCCGGTGAATAGAGTTGGGAAGCAGGACTAGATAGCGCCCCGCGATGGAAATGTTAGAGGTTAAACGGGCACCTTTTGAGCCAATAGGCTCTTTGACCACTTGCACTAAAACATTCTGGTCAATTTTCATGACCTGTTCAATATCTAAATTTTGCTGCTGCTTATCATCTAGGGTTTTGATGTCATAATCTAAATCAAAATCCATCTCATAAACTTGCTCGAATTTTTTAGTGTTTTCAAGGATGTCAGAGATATGAATAAAACCGTTTTCCCCTTCATTAATATCAATAAAAGCAGATTGAATGTTATGAAGAATATTAGTAACTTGGCCCCGGTAGATGTTGCCTGTTAACTGTCTTTCTTTTTTTCTTTCTACGATCAAGTCATGTAGCTGGCCGTGGCGCAGATGAGCATAGCGGATTTCTTTTGATTCAATATTTAAAAGGATTTCGTCCATTGTAATTACCTATTTTGGACGAAAAGTGTTGGAGCTAAGACGTGGAATGTCTAGAGATCAATAGGCTAAGATCATTATCTTAAGCGTCTTTCATGATTATAGATGAAAAACATGCTAGCTTTGCAAAACTGTAGGGGCATCCTTGTCTGGCCATAAGCTTACCAAAGTGATCTACCAAAGACAATAAATGCCTGGATATGTGTTGAACTTTTATGGTATTAACATCCTAGCATTTAGGCTATTGAAAAAGCCCTTACACTTTTCGTAATTTAAAGGGCTATCATAGCCGATAAAGCTGTTATTAGCTAGAAAAAAGAGCGAGATAGATCATTCTAACAAGCTTCTCTTGGAAATGGATAATAAGAAATTATTCCTACAGTTTTTTAAAAAAATAATTAATTAAATCTTAAGGGTAATTTTTAGGCTAATATAAACGGAAGCGGGTGGAATTGACAGGCTTTAGCAAGTCTAGGGGAGCTAGGTTTGCTTTTTTACTGGATAAAAATCAACTCTTTGAGTAGAATTTTAAGAATGAACGAAGCATTTAAAATATATATTGAACAACTTAGAGATGGTCATGCAGAAGCTATTGTTGAAAAGCTTAGTCCTGAGTTTTTAGATATTCATGAAAAAGAGCTAAGCTTTGTTGACCCAGTGATTGTAGAAGGGGAAGCCTATCTAGCAGAAAACGATTTGGTCTTGCACTTTGACATTCAAACGTTTGCTACTCTCCCGTGTGTAATCTGCAATGAAGCGGTAAAAACACCGATAAGATTAGAAAATTTTTATCATACCGTGCCGGCAGAAGAAATAAAATCGGGAATTTACAACTTTCAGGAGATGCTAAGAGAAAATATTTTGTTGACCGCTCCTTTTTTTGCAGAATGCAATAACGGCCAATGTCCTCAGAGGGGCGAGCTTAATAAATTTTTTCGAGGTAGCGATTCTTCCGACGGTAATTCAGAGGATGAAGGGTACCATCCCTTTGCCCACTTATAAACTTTATAATTTGATGAGGAGTTAACACCCCATGGCAGTACCACGTAACCGTCATTCTAATGCCCGCAAAAATTCTAAGCGCGCGCACCATGCAAAAAAGCCTAAACAATTAGCTAATTGTTCTAACTGCCAGTCTCCTAAGCTGCCGCATGTAGTTTGTCCATCTTGTGGACAATATAATGGGCGTGTTGTTATGGCTCGAAAAGCTTAGTTTAAAGGAGAACTTGAATATTGCGCATCGGGATTGACTTAATGGGGAGCGATAGCTCGCCAACGATAATTTTTGATGCTCTTATTCAAGCGCTTAATCAATTAAATCCCTCTCTTAGGCTTATAGCTTTAGCTACTCAATCCGTTATCGACGAACATATGGCTAAAGCAAAAGCAAGTCTGCCTGCAGAAAAGTTTAATCGCTTAACTTTTTTACCTGTGGCCAATTTTGTAGAAATGGGGGAAGATCCTCTGGTTGCTCTACGCCAGAAAAAAAGATCATCGACTGCTGTAGGAATCAAGCTTCTTAAAAAAAAACAGATAGATGCCCTAGTTTCTGCCGGTAATACAGGCGCTTTAGTTGCTAGTGCTACTCTTTCTTTGCCCAAATTGCCTGGTATCACACGACCTGCCTTATTAGCAGTTTTGCCGACAAAAAATGGTTCTTTAGCTATTGTGGATGTAGGAGGCAATGTCTCTTGTAAAGCAGAGCATTTGGTAAAATATGCTTACATGGGGGCTGCCTATCAAAAATGCACGAGCGGTATAAAAACACCTAAAGTTGGGCTGCTGAATATTGGATCTGAATCTAAAAAAGGCACTTCTGTTGTTCGTAGAGCCTATCAGCTTTTAAAAGATGTCTGCCAGCGCTCTAGTGAGGGTGTTCCTTACATGGAGTTTCATGGCAATATAGAAGGGCGAGAAGTTTTCTATGGAAAGGTAGATGTATTAGTGACGGATGGATTTACAGGTAATATTCTTGTTAAAACCAGCGAAGGGCTAGCGGATTTTATTTTTGAATATTTAAGGGAGACTCAACATGGTTATCCTCTAAGCTCTTTACATGAGCCTTTAGAGTATTTACAAGCTCTTTTTTACTATGCCGAATACCAAGGAGCTCTTTTATGTGGTGTAGAAGGCCTCGTCATCAAATGCCATGGACATTCTAATACTAAAGCTTTTTTTAATAGCATTAGAGGTGTAAGCCATATGATTGAAAATAATCTTTTAATGCAAATTAGGGATGCTTTAAATTAAGCATTTGCCTGGCCCGTTTAAAATAAGGCAACGCTTTCTTTTGATAAAGCTCTTAATGGTCATGAAATTAAGAGCTTAAAAAAAAGCTTGAAAAATCTTACCGCTCATGTCTTTAGCTAAGCTTTATTCTTTTTAACGTAGCCACTAAAGAGCGTGAATCACGCTTATTGCCACTCCCCAGATGCGTAATTCCGTATCCTCAGTGATTTCAATAGGGGCATAAGCTTTGTTTTCAGCCACTAGCGTGAGCCTATCCGCTACTCGACGTAGGCGCTTGACAGTTAACTCACCATTTAAAGAAGCGATAACAATTTTTCCTTCCGAGGGCTCTATGCTTCGATCAACGACTATAATATCATTATGATGAATCCCTGCATTGATCATCGAGTCTCCACACACCTTTAAAAGGAAAGTGACATCCGGCTCTTTAATCAAAAGTTCATTTAAATCAATTCTTTTTTCGATATCTCCTTCACCTAAGGAAGGAAATCCGGCGTTAATGCGAAACTGGTAAAGAGGCAGGCGATAAAATTTATTTTGTATAAATTTTAAAATATTTTGAATCTCACTTGCTGGCACTTGAATAGCTTTAGTCTCTTCCATAAATCTTCTACTCTTAAAAAAAATAACTATTTTAATGAATGGTTATGAATCATCATGACCTTGTTGTCAATAGATTTTAGTTGCCTGGCACCTTAAGAATCAAAATGTTTCATCATCATTTATAGAGGCCTATTCCTAAACTGTAGATAAGCTGATTGATCGGTATCTATAAGAGCATTTTCGAGCATATGAGAATAATGGTCTAGATTAATGTGAGCAGGATAGGAGATAGGGGAGCCAATCGTCATATAAATTTTGGAAAAAGGTTGAGGAAGCATCATTTTATCCCAACTTTTTAATTGCCATAAGCGGTTAGCTGACCAGCTGAAAGGAAATACGGTAGCAGCTGTCTGTTTAGCTGCTAAAGCAAGACCGGGCTTGACTTGATAACGTGGCCCGCGAGGGCCATCCGGAGTAATTAAAACTATATCTGAACTATTTTTTAATCTGTTGATCATTTCCTTCAAAGCTGCATGCTTGGCATTGTGCTTAACACGGATAGTACGTCCATTTTTAAAACTATTCGCGAATAATGCTAAGGGTTCTCCGTCACGACTTTGGCTAATGAAGGCCGTATAATTAAATTGTGGAGTATAGGTTTGGAAAATAGTCGCTACCAACATCAAGCGATTATGCCAAAGCATAAGAATACAATTTCCCTGCTTAGCATGTTTACAAAATTCTTCCAGCCCTTCCAATTGAATGCGACAAGTCATCAGTAAGAGTTTTAAAAAAGTTTTGCCAGCATAAGCAAGTACACGAGGGACTAAATAATGAGAAAAATAACGTTTAATAGCTTTCATGATAATAAAGAATGGATGGCATGCGCGGCATTCTGGCTGGCAGGGGCTCCTTGGAAAAGCTCAATAATTTGCTGGCAGCCTTCTAGGCAACGCGCTCTTAAAGGGCCTGCATGAATGTTTTCTAGCTCTTTTGCGACCTTCTTAGGGGTAAAGCCTTCTGCTATAAGCTCGGGAAATAGACGTTGGCCACTGAGTATATTAACAATGCAGTAGTAAGGTAAATTCAATTTAATTATAAATTTAGCAATTAGCCAATTAAGATTAGAAAGCTGATAAACAACCACTGTAGGACAGCAATGCAGTGCTAATTCAAGGGTAACTGTCCCAGATTTGGCTATGGCACTATGACTATTACGCATCAAATCGTAGGTGTGGGCTTTATCCACAATAAAGGTATGAAGCAAGCGATGCTTCTTGAGGATTTTTTCAATAAGCGGCTTAAGGGATGCGTTAGAACAAGAGATGCCAAAAGTTGTGGAAGGATTTTCTTGTTGAAAAAGGAGAGCCGCATCTAATTGTTTGGAAAGATTACTTTTGATTTCAGCTTCCCGGCTGCCGGGAAAGATGGAAATCAACAAATGCTCGGGTGAACAAAATTGACTTTTCCAAGAAGGGGCGTAAAGGTATTGGGAAATATACTCTTGGAGGGGATTGCCCACATACTGGACTTTAAGAGAGGTAGGCTTAAAGCTTACGTTTTCAAAAGGATAAATGGTTAATAGCATATCTAATGTCTTAGCCATATGTTGGATACGCTTTTTGCCCCAAGCCCATACAGAAGGGCAGATGTAATGGACGAGCTTACCTTTATATCCTGCTTTGCGCAGAGCCTTAGCCATACGTAAATTAAAGCCTGGATAATCGATGAAAATTACTAATTCAGGATGAGTGTTTAACACATAGTCGCGTATATAATAAAATTGTTTATAAAGGCTAGGCAAAGCTTTAATGACATCCGAGAAACCCATGACAGCAAATTTTTCCATAGGCATAATGTTGACAATCCCTTCTTCTCGCAAAGCAGGGCCAGCCACTCCACTGAACCAACAGCTAGGGTATAGCTCCTTAAAAACTTTCACTAAGTGAGCACCATGCAAATCTCCACTAGGCTCTCCCGCAAAAATAAAGAGATGTGGCTTGAGATTGTCGTTACTTTTCATTAAGCCCCCACACGTTTTTCGTTCCTAGGATTCTTAGAGAGAAGCATGAGATTGCGAATATAAGGAACAATGCCTAGTGTGGGGCCTATCATATTAACCGGGTCATAGATCCGAATAAAATAAACGATTGAAAAAAAAGCTCCTAAGAGGCTAATCCACCAAAATGGAGCGCTGAGTTGACTTGTATGAGTCTTTTCAAGTTGCCACCATTGTATCCAAAAACGACAATTGAATAGAAGGAGGCCTATAAAACCAACAATATGCCAAGAAGGATGGATGAGCAAGCTATTAGAACTCCATGCATGACTAGGTAAACGTAACCAGGCCGAATTATTCTCGGCTAAGTAAAGTTGTTGAAAATAAAAAGCTAGCGTCGTTAGCACTAGAAGGCTTAGCATGATTTCTATAACCTTTGCTAGGGGTGGACGCTGAGAACTTTCTTTCATAAGATTAAGATTACGCCAGGAGATAACAGCATTTATGACTTGAACAATGCCGACATGAAATTGCATCTGGATAAAGGAATGAACAAGTAAAAGAAGGTTTCCCATTAGAGATAGCTTCCAAAAAAGAGGTGTAACTACACTTTTTCTGCAAATTTCGCTTCTAAGCCATTGAATGATAAAGCGTGCCCCAAAAGCTAAGGAGGCTATAAATCCTAGGGGATAAAAGATTTCACGCCACTGCTCGCTCATGGTAATTCTTTATTAATCTGATATTTTAGCTGACGTTTTTTCATCCAGCGTACAGCCGCAAGATCTGCAATCGTATTAAAAGATCGATTAAAAAAATTATATTTGGTTTTGCCTTTTATACGCTCGCGATGGTTAACAGCAACTTCTTGTACTACCAATCCTTCAATTTTAAAAAGGGCGGGAAGAAAACGGTGCATGCCATTGTACATTTTGATTTTATGCAAAGCAGAGGTGCGATAGATCTTCAAAGAACAACCTGTATCGCTTATGCCATCCTCGCAAATTGAACGCCGAATCAAGTTAGCTACTAGGGAGATAAGCTTTTTTGATAAAGGATCTTTACGATTGATACGTACTCCACATACCAAGTCACAATTGTTGATCGCTTCCACCAGTTTAGGAATATCTGCAGGATCATTTTGCCGATCTCCATCTAAGGTGATTACGAATTCTCCTTTGGCAGCTTTAAAACCTGCAGCAAAGGCGCTAGATTGTCCATAGTTTTCCTTAAAAACTAGCACCTTTAGATAATTTTTTTTATGCAATAAGTGAGTTAAAAGAGCAAGTGTTTGATCTGTAGAGCCATCATCTACACAAATAAGCTCCCAAGGTTTTTCTAAATCGAGCATGATGGGCTCAAGCTCTTCAATGAGCTCAACAATATTGTCCTCCTCATTTTTAAGAGGGATAACGACTGAGTATTGAATGGTCATGGATAGCTTAGGCTTTAAATGAATAAGGATGTATCATATCATCTTAAGATTTACCTAGACAAGAGGTTTTTTAATAGGGATCTAAAGTTAGGCAAACCTTGCATGATTAAGCAAAAGAGGAATAGAAAATGCTGGCCTTAAATTTGCCTTTCTCTTCATGCTTGGCAGCCTGTAAAAGAGTTTAAAATGCAGTCATAAAGTTAAAACTTTTGCTAAATTAATTTGTTTTTAATCCACTTAGCTCCCTCTTTAAAGGTAGCAGGTAAGGTTCCGTGGCCTTTGTAACCTATAGAAGAGGAAATGATTAGTTCTATAGCAGGAGAGCGGTGTCCTTGCTGGTAAGCGGCCTCGGCCAGCTGGTGGATAAAATCAAAGCAGGCATAGGTGCCAACTCTGTTGTCGCGATTGCCAATATAAAAGCGAAATTGTTTATTGACTAGCTGATCGATAAGGCTATGTAAATCCCACCTTTTTTCTAGGCTGTTTATTTTTTCTAAAGATGAAATTTTAGTCATAGGAGCAAAACCTAGGACATATTTGAGGCGCGGTTCCCGGGCAGCTAAATGGGTGGCTACAAACCCTCCACGCGAGAGCCCCCCTACAGCTATCTTCTCTTCATCTACAAAACCTTGTTGAATAAGATAATCTATATTTTTTATACAGCTTTGGAGGAAATGAGGAAAAGAATGCGAATGAGTGACCAATTGCTGTGTCCATAGGGCTAGCGCCTGATTAGGATCATATCCTTCCCCATGAAAAGGAAGCGTAAACGAATAACAGCGTATAGGAAATTTTTCTAGAAAAAGTACAGGCTGATTGTAAGGCTCTTGATAAAGACTCTCTTTCGCTGAAAGAGCAAAATAAAAGAAAGCGGGTAAAGGACCGGCAGCAAGAGGTTCTCCTTGCATATAAATGGGCAAACTCGTAGGAGAAGCTATAACCTCTTGGCGCTTCATGCCTTCTATTCCTCATTTTCCCAAGCTTTGATATCTTTTTTTTGCGTTCGAGGAGGGCGCTCGTATCGCCTCTTTTTTGGGGGATGTGAATAACGATTAACCTGCGGAGGGCGGCTTGCATTTTTGTATTGGTCTCGCCAGTATATATACGCCTCTTGTAGGTGGGGTTGTATGCTAGCACGAATTTTTAGAAAAATAAGTGAAGCTTCAAATTCTTTATTGTGAACTAGTTTTGTGCGTAAATGTCGCTTGCCAGAAAAAGGTGTGAGACGGTATTGCGTGGATAGGATAAAATTCATTACGGCGCTATGACGGCGAGGAAAATGAGAAAACGAGGAAGTAACAAATCCCTTAATGAGAGAGGATGTAAGCATCATGATCTCGCCCATATGAGGGTGACGCCCTTTGTCAAGATAGTGGGTTTTAATTTCTTGTTCTAAGATGGGGAAAAGTATATTGCTGGTTAAAAGAGAGCGATCTAGAGTCTTTTTGCTGTAAAGATTGATTTGGTCAGCAGTTGTCAAATAGCGGTAAATCTCGTTTCCTTGATGACTTTGAATAAAATGAGCTAGGCAGGGAAAAATAAGTTCTAATAGGCCAGCTTGGGTCATCAGGTGAAAGAAGGGCGAGGAGTAACCTGATTCTAGCATGCGAAAGATCTCTTCCAAAATCCTGGCAGGTGAGCTTTTAATTAACTCCTTTTTGCATGCAAGTAGAGCAGTTTGTACTTCGGGAACGACGGTAAAGTTGTAGCGAGCTTGAAATTTCAATAAGCGGATCATGCGCACAGGGTCCTGCTTGAAACGGGTAGAAGGCTCTCCAATCGTCCTTAAAACTCTTTTATGAATATCTTCCCATCCACCCACATAATCAATCACGCTATGATTACTAGGATCATAAAACAAGCCGTTAATAGTAAAATCGCGGCGTAAGACATCTTCTTCGGGGGTGCCCCATACGTTATCTTGAATGATTAGATCACTATCATTTTCTCCTGAACGAAAAGTGGCTACCTCTAAGATTTTAGGTCCAAACCGTACATGCGCCAATCGAAAACGGCGGCCAATCAAAAGGCAGCTTCTGCCGAAAAGCTGTTTAATTTGCTCGGGCTTGGCCGAGGTAGAGATATCGAAATCTTTAGGGGTTTTCTTGATAAGAAGGTCACGGACACCCCCACCTACTAAATAAGCTTTAAAGCCAGCTTCTTTCAATCGGTTGATTACATAAAGGGCATCTTTATCAATCAAGTGATGCTCGATCTCATGATCTGTCGCATGAAAAATTTTAGCTTGCAAAGGCTTTAGCTCTCCTTAATCAGCTGTTTGTAGATAATAGATTGTCGAGTTTGTTTCATTTGTCAAGCCCTTTTATGCAAGATCTTAAGGTGATAAAAAGCTTTTGCAAAGAAAATCATCCCCTCAATGATATGATATTTTAAGCCAGACCTCAGCAAAAGTCAACTTCAAACCTTATCGTTTAATAAAACTCTAAAATGAATTGAAACCCTTTACTGCTCATTTTCAAAATCAGTTTTTCTCTCTACCATGCTTTTTATTACAAAGAAAGTGTAGGATAAATGGAAAAATGTATATACTCACCTATCATTTTTCTTGATTGCCGTCTAGATTTTTGATTAATTTATAGTTTTAGGGAGAGGTTGATGACAAAGAAAAGGACGAAAGTCTTTGGAACAGACGGGGTGCGGGGACGTGCAAATTATACTCCTATGACAGTAGAGATTGCCTTAGCTTTGGGCCGAGCAGCAGGCAAGATTTTTCGACGTCACAATGGTAAACATAGGGTAGTTATTGGCAAAGATACGCGTCTATCTTGCTACATGTTTGAAAATGCTTTAATAGCTGGTTTGTGCTCCATGGGAGTAGATACCTTGATGGTAGGGCCTCTCCCTACTCCAGGGGTAGCTTTTATTACAAGAGCTTACCGTGCAGATGCTGGCATTGTTATTTCAGCTTCTCATAATTCTTATTATGACAATGGAATTAAGTTTTTCTCTTCCGAAGGCTTTAAATTACCTGATGCTTGGGAAGCTGAAATGGAAGAATTGATTACTACGAATAGTTTTGAAGATAGCCTCCCTCTTGAGTTTGATATAGGAAAAAATAGCAAAATTAACGATGCAGATGGACGGTATATAGAATTTGTAAAAGCCACCTTTCCTCGTCGCTCATCTCTTAAAAATTTAAAAATTGCTTTAGATTGTGCGAATGGTGCAGGTTATAAAGTGGCACCTTTAGTATTTAGAGAGCTTGATGCCCAGGTATTTGTGTATGGTAATAGCCCGAATGGTCTAAATATTAATGATGGTTGTGGCTCTTTACATCCTGAAACTGTGCAAAAAGCTGTGATCGATCATCGGGCAGATGTAGGCATAGCCTTAGACGGGGATGCAGATCGCGTGATTATGGTGGATGAGAATGCGCAGATTGTAGATGGAGATACTATATTAGCAATTTGTGCACGGGACTTAAAAAAACAAGGGCTTCTCAAGAATAACAAAGTGATAGCGACTGTGATGTCAAATTTTGGCTTTATCAAGGCTATGAAAGCTGAACAAATAGAAGTAGTTTGCTCGCAGGTAGGAGATCGTTATGTCCTTCAAGATATGTTGAAGCATGAGGCTAATCTAGGTGGGGAGCAAAGTGGGCATATGATCTTCTTAGACCATAATACGACTGGTGATGGACTAGTTTGTGCCCTACAAGTTTTGCGTATCATGATAGAGACCGATTCTAAGCTGTCGGATTTAGCTTTAATTGTGCAACGTTATCCTCAATCTTGCATTAATGTAAGTATTCAGTCCAAACCTCCTTTAAATGATCTTAAAAATGTGCAAGAAACTATCGCTAATGTGGAAAAAATGCTGGGTGATGCAGGTCGCGTATTAGTACGCTATTCAGGCACAGAAAATATTTGCCGAGTAATGGTAGAAGGTCCTAAGTTAAAACAAGTGCAGCAAATGGCGCTTACGATCAGCAACAGCATTAAAGATGAAATAGGATTTTCTTAGCCGACTTCAAAGGAATGATTTATGTGCGGAATATTTGCTTATATAGGTTTTAGAAACTCGCTTGAAATAGCTTTAGAGGGACTAAAGAAAATTGAATACCGTGGCTATGACTCCGCGGGCGTTGCGGGTATCAAAGAGGGACGGATTGCATCTTGCAAAGAACTAGGCAAAATATCGGCTCTGGAGAAAGAGCTGCAAGCTTGTAATTTTTGTTTAGCAGACGCTGCGATTGCGCAAACACGTTGGGCTACCCATGGAGTGCCTAGCAAGATTAATGCTCATCCCCATTTTGATACGTCACATTCCTTGGCTGTTGTGCATAATGGAATTATTGAAAATCATGAGAGCTTAAAGCAAGATTTGATTAAAAAAGGGGCTCGCTTTGTTTCTGAGACAGATACCGAAGTGGTTGCTCATCTAATTGGTAGCTTTTACCAAGGGGATTTTCTACAGGCTGTTCAGCAAGCCTCACATTTGCTAAAAGGAGCTTTTGCTCTTGCAATTATTCATAAAGATCATCCCCATCAAATCATTGCTATCGCTCAAGAATGTCCTCTAGTGATGGGTATAGGTAACAATGAAGTTTTTATTTCTTCAGACTCTAATGCTTTTTTAAATTTTACTCAGGATGTGGTTTATCTAACTAACTCTGAAATCGCGGTGGTTAGCCATAAAGAGGTAAGGATATACAATTCTGCAGGAGATGAGGTTGAAAAAAAGATTGAACGCTTGCCTGTAACAGCTAGTGATGCTCATAAAGGCCATTTTGAACATTATACTCTTAAGGAAATTAACGAGCAGCCTCAGGCCATCTTCAACGCCCTGGAAGGACGTTTTTCCGAGGAATATGGCACAGCAGTTTTTGCGGAGTTAGAGCTGGATCTGACAGAACTTTTAGCCGCCCAGCGCATTTTAATTTTAGGCTGTGGCACCTCATGGAATGCTGGTTATGCGGCTTCTTACATGATCGAGGAAAAAGCACGTATCCCTGTTGAAGTGGAAATTTCGTCTGAATTTCGTTATAAAAATCCTATAATTCTTCCCCATACTTTAGTAATTGCCATCAGCCAATCTGGAGAAACAGCAGATACTATAGCAGCCGTCAGAGAGATTAAAGCTAAAGGTGGAAAAGTAATCGCACTCTGTAATGTCGCAGGTTCCACATTGGCAAGAGAGGCAGATGCAACTCTTTTTTTAAAGTGCGGTCCTGAAATTGGTGTGTGTTCCACTAAAGCCTTCACAAGTCAATTAGTTGTACTTGCTTTATTGACCTTAAGGATGGCTAGGATGCGGCATCTAGGAAAAAATGAGGGGCAAGAATTTTTAAAAGCTTTACGGGTTTTACCCGAGCAAATTCAGTTAGTATTGGATAATGCTTATTATATAGAAAACGTCGCTAAAAAATATGCTCAGTATGAAAATTTTTTCTTTCTGGGGCGGCGCTATATGTATCCTACAGCTTTAGAAGGAGCTCTTAAGCTGAAAGAAATTTCCTACATTAATGCCAACGGTTATCCAGCAGGAGAAATAAAGCACGGACCTATTGCTTTAATTAATAGCCATTGTCCTACCGTAGCTCTTTGTCCTAATAAAACTACCTACGGTAAGCTATTGAGCAATTTGATGGAAGTAAAGGCGCGTAAAGGCCCTATCATAGCTATTGCTGAAGAAGGGGAAGATAGCTTGAAAGGAGTAGCGGATGATATTATACGCATACCCCCTACGATGGATGAACTAGCGAGCATTCCGGTTACTGTAGTTAATCAATTACTAGCTTATTATATTGCACGAGAAAGAGGGACAGATATTGATCAGCCCCGTAATCTAGCTAAATCGGTTACTGTTGAATAATCGAAAGCCTTTGTGGCTACCTTCTTGAAGCCTATTTAAGCTAGTATTAAATTATTTTTACATCTTAAAATTTAATTTTCTTGGCTCTTCGAAAGCTTTTATAGTAAAAAAATTTAATAAAAAAAGAATTTATTGTTTTTATTCCAAATTTTTCAGAATTCCCAAAACCATAGGCTTTTCTTTTAATAAGCTTAATTTTTTTGTTAACTCCTTCCACACCCCTTACTCTCTTATTAAAATCATTCAATATGTTTCCTTCCCAATTTAGTAAAGTCTTTCCAAATTTGCAATATCCTGTGGCTTTATGTCTAACTGTATTTAACACCCATGCGGACAGTTCCTCGCTGTCTGTTTGCTTATTATCATTTAAATCATTAAATAAGCTTCTAAACGGTTCTTTAAGCTTATGAATGTAATCTCCCTGATAAACTTTTTTGATTAGCTCGGTGAGTTGCGCGAAGTTGCTTGAATTTGATTGGCTATAAAATGCCTGGATTCTTCAAACCTAGTGGAAGAAGAAGGATCAAGGGATAAAGAAATTGCAAAGCCAGAATGTTTTTTTGTTTTTTTCGCGCTTGGCTAAGCTGCCTACTATAAAAATCGATTAATCGGTCAGAACTTATAAAGCAAATTTTGGCAAAGTGTGGCTAAAATAATCGTTCATTAATATAAACAATTTTCCTTCAAAAAAGCAATGGATTGGGCATGAATCAGTTGATATTTAAAGTAGGCTATTGAATTTTAGAAAATGAAAGACTATATCTTTACAATAAATCAAAAAATTTTAATTTATGGTAAATAATATGACCTATTTTCTTTAATTCCTAATATAAGAATACCTGAAGAAGTGCAATTAAAAATTTTTAGCTTTCTAGATGAAAAAGAATTAACGATGGCAGCCCTTGTTAATAAACATTGGCAGCGAATGACCCAAGATCTTTCTTTATGGCGGCCTATTTGCCAACGACGCTGGAAAAACCTTAGCCACTCTTCTTTCCCAGGAAAAAACTGGCGAAAAATCTGTAAGAAAAGAGTGCGGATGTCAAAAACGATGAGGCTAACGAAAGGCGAATATTCAAATTTTTTTGATGGGTCTAGATTATTTAATGTTTGAAATGTTCTATTGAACTTTAACTATTAAATCGCTAGTATTTTATAATAAATAAAAACAAATTTAAAGTTATGGTAAATAACGTGACCCCGCTTTCTTTAATTCCTCATATAAGAATACCTGAAGAAGTGCAATTAAAGATTCTTAGTCTTCTAGATGAAAAAGATTTACCGATGGCAGCCCTTGTTAATAAACATTGGCAGCGAATGACCCAAGATCCTTCTTTATGGCGGCCTATTTGCCAACGACGCTGGAAAAACCTTAGCTATTCTTCTTCTCCAGGGAAAAACTGGCGAAAAATCTATAAGAAAAGAGTGCAGATGGCGCAAACGATGAGGCTAACGAAAGGCGAGCATTCAAAAAATGAATGCAAACAGACTATTTACAAATTACCTAATTTTTCAGGAAAAATTCTTGCACTTAAAAGAGAAAAACAATTCGCTTTTATAAAAGCTACAGCAGGTACAGCGCAAATCTATCATCTGGGCGAAAAAAGTTGTCAGCTAGTATATGAGAATGTAAAAGAGGAAAGTTCTCGCCTGATTCATTATCAAGAAGGCCATATTATTCAAGTGACGCAAGAGGGGCAGCTCTATCGTTGGAAAGTTAATGAGGCTTTTCCCCAAACTTCTCTCTGTTACCTTGGAAACTTTGAAAATGCTTACTTGGCTCAAAACCATTTATTTTTAGTTAATCCTCATCAAACGCAATTTAAAATTGTGGATGTACGCACAGGCTTAAGCTACCATAAAAGCACCTGTGCACCGATCAGTTTTATCCTCTGCCGAAATAATCAAGCTTTAATCCACTGTCTAGATGGTAGCCTTCACTTTATTAAGGATATAGAAAACTCTTTTTCTATGAACTTGATAGCATTGGAAGGCACTTTTAAAATTCCTCTTAATCAAGAACTCTGCCAGTTTGATGAAGAGCGCGTCATTGTTTTATGTGAAAATGATTTACACAGAAGAGGCCATGTATGGGATGCTTCTAATGGGAAAAAAAAGGTAGAATTTACCTTGGAACCTCGACCTATGGAAAAACGTTGGGACACGAAGTCAGTTCTAACAACCTGTAGTTATGATGGCAAGCGCTTAGCAGTAGGACTAAGTATAGGTTTTGTTTTAACTTATAATTTTGATGATGGAAATTTTTTAACTCAATCAAATCTAGGCTGCTTAGCGCCTGTGCGTTTTCTTGCCTTAGATGAAAACTATTTCCTTGCCTCTACTTTTCATCCTGAATTCAAATGCTTCAAACTTTATCAACATACTCCTATTATAGAGTGTTGCGGAGCATTCTGGCCTTTGCCGCCTAGAGAATATCCATTGGTAGATTCTAATACTATCCATGCTAGCTACGATGGCCGCAAACTACTCTTTTGTGATGAACATGGATGGCTGCATCTATGGGACTTTGCTCATTTACAAGGAAAGGAGCCTGTTTTAGTCGCTCCTCCCGATGCTTAGGAAAGCTATTTGTTTACCTGAAGCGTTTGGCTAATTAAAATAGATTGCAACTGTTCATAAGAGCGATAAGAGGAATATTTTCCTTGCATTATTTCTTGGCTAAGCTTCTCGGTAAGTTGAGAAGTTGATTGAAGCTGCTCATCTATAAAATGTCTAGATTCTTCGAGCTTAGCGAAAGAAGAGGGGTCAATGGGGGAAGAAATTGAAGAGCCGAAATATGTTTATATGTAGGCTAAACGGTTTCTAAATTCTGCTTGTATGAGTCGATCGTCTGGAGCTCTTAGTGCAGCTCTTTTCTCCTGTAAAGCTGAAAGGCTTTCCTTATCTTTTTTTAATTTTTCCCGAACTTTCCCCAGCTCCTCAGACATTTTTTGATAGCTTTTATGCTTTTTTTCTATTCCCGGAAAATGTGGTGAAGTTGGGTCCATTGAAAGAATCCAATCCTCCTGCGTGGTAAGTTCATATTCCTTCAGCTTGTTAACAAATTTTCTAGTGACCTCTTCTTTCTGATGTATGGCGCTTTCAAGACGCTGAATTTTTTCGTCTATCGGTCCATAAATTTCTTTTTGTTGCTGTTGATAGACTTCATATTTATTTCTGAATGCTTGGAAATCCTGCGGAAAACTTGCAAGCAATCCTTTCATGTCTTCTAAATTAGGAATGACAAGGGGAAGAGAGTGAGAATCATTTAAGGTAGAAATGCTATCTAATAACTCAGGGATAAGTAGAGCTAAAAAATTATTTATGTTTTCAAGATTCTTAAACTTTTCGTCCAGAGAAGCTCCCGCTTTAGTTGTTAAGTAGAGATTATTATCCCAAAGGAGCTTATTAAATGCTTGCATGCTTTGTTCTAAATCTTTAAGCGTGTTGAGTTTTTCATCGGTCTGCATTAAGCTTTGAACCAATTCTCTTTCAATTTCTCTACCTACATGCACTGTAGCCGCTATCGGCGTCAAGCTTGTTCCTGATGAAACCAGTCGTAATTGTTCTCTGGCAAAATTACGAACATTTCTTTCAATGATATCATCTACTCTGTTAAGGGTAGCGGGAGCTATTATGGTATGATTATTTAAATAGTAAAATTTACTTTGTTCATTGAATAAGGAACGGGAAAGAGGCTCGGGAAAAAATTTGCTCCATAATTTGTTAACGGCTTCCTCTGCTCCTACCTTCTTATCTATAATTTGCTTTAAAGTTTCTTGAAGATCTTCTCCAGGGATGCCAAGAGCCAATAATTTTAAGATTAAAGGAGAAGAAATATTTTCTTTTTCCTCTCTTTCTTGGCGCGCAGCTACAAGGACTTCTCGCTTTAATTTTTCTAAGTAATTGTCCTTAATTTCTGGAAACAATGAATGATGGCAAGCCTCTGTACCATGCCTCTCAGAACCCTGATGGAGTTGAAATTTTGCTCCATGGGTTTCAATGTGACTTCGCGATTGAAAGAAAGTTACCGATAGATGAAAAAAAAGTAGTAACCGTGCTTCAGCATGCATCTTCACGGCAGAGGATAATTCACTAGCTGGGGTGCCCTCTTGTCCATTATTATACCTATCCATCTCCTTTATCAGCTGTTGAAGATGAGAAAATTTAAGCCAATCCTCTTGCCTGGCCGTCCTGGTTAAGCTAGGAATGAGTTCATGGACATTGAGGACAACTTGACGGTTAGTGGCAGGGTTGCTATCTAAAGGACCTGCAGGTCTGAGTTGCAAAGAAAAAATTTCTTTAGCAAAATGAAAAATTGCCAAAGAATCTTTATCCCCTTCTTCCATTCTCAGGTAAGTATAAAGATGAGCTTTAAACTGCGGATTTGCTTCAATTTCTTCCTTAACTCGATTTACAAAAAGTGTAGTTACTCTTTTGTTTAATTGTTTCTCTTCTCCTTTCTCTTCATCTTCTCTAGCCCTTTTTAAGTTCTTTATCTGTAAAAACTCAGAAGATGAAGAAGAATTAGGACCTATAGGATTATTCATCAGACGCTCCTTTTTCTTATATGGAATTAGATTTTTAGTGATTCGCTCTAGGTAGTGCAATTTTCATGCCAATTGCTTGAGGAGAGAGAAAATGCTCTTCGAAAGAAGAAGGTTAAAAGAGGTCTAAAGATGATCAATTCCCCTTAAGCTTCCACGCTTTAAAGGAGAGAAAAAGTTGCTTAATGAGGAGTAGGAAAAAGAGCTTAAGGAGGGTTAAATATTAATCTAGCTACTTTATTAGCCAATTTAATCACCTCTTATGAGGCGAGTAGCCAATGGAAGATCCTAGCGTATGCAAAGATCTTAAGGGGGGATAAGATAACCTAAGAAAAAATGTATTTTTAAGATCTATAGCGAAGGAAAGCAAAAAAAGCATTTTCCTTATTAAGAGATTAATAGAGTACTCTTTAGGTTTTAAGGAGGAAAAATAGATAGAATATGCCAGGCTTGTTTTCTTTATTTTCTCTAGCTGGGTTGTTGATTTTAACGCTAAAGGAATAGAGTTTATCAAAGGAAAAAAGATAAAAGGTGAACAGTATCGTAAAAGAGACCGACGAAAAATAAAGTTAAGATAACCGGTGGTTACATTAGCTTTTTGTAAAGCGGAGCATAAAAGGCACTTGCGATCTAGCTTATTGTCCTGGTGAGGCCCTTCTATGCGATAGGGCCAAAGCTGGGGGCAACGTCCGGGCAAGAAAGGAATGCTTTAGAGTTTCTAAAGAAAAATTGGGGCAGGGAAGGCTAGAAGGCGACAAGCTACACAAGCTAGTATCTACATATAGCGCTTCGTTATTTAACATTAACTTTTTTTATAGCCTCCGCTATGCTTTCAATCCGTCAAATGAAAAAAATTTTCCTAGAGTTCATATGAAATACCTTCTAAAAATATAAAATTTCATTCAATTGTATATTTCTTAGGAATTATTGCTTTTATGGCTTCTATCTTGAATTTTTGAAAGTTCCTCTCTATACTCGCACCTAATTTAACTTATTTAAGAAGATGAGCCCATGAACAATACTGCAAGTTTACTTAAAGGCGCCTTATTAGTAGCAGGAACCTCTATCGGAGGGGGAATGCTTGCTCTACCCGTAGCCACAAGCTTAGGCGGCTTCGTTCCCTCTTTACTTACTTATTTTTTTTGTTGGGTTTTCATGGCCTGTACTGGCTTATTATTCCTTGAAGTTTCTACTTGGATGAAGGGGGAAGCTAATATTGTGACTATGGCCTACACTACTTTGGGAAGTTTAGGCAAATGGGCAGCATGGATCATTTATCTATTTTTATTTTACTGCCTCAATTTAGCTTATATAGTAGGGTGTGGAAATCTGGTTTCTCAGCTCTTAGTCAATATTGTTCCTGCTCATTATGGCTCTTTGCTGTTCGTGCTTTTATTTAGCCCTTTTGTTTATGCTGGCGCTCAAGTAATTAGCCATTTAAATATCATGCTCATGGGTGGATTAGCTATGTTTTATGCTGCTTTTGTGATGCTAGGAGCTCCCCATGTAAACTCCCAACATCTATTCTATCAAGACTGGTCCCTAGCCGTTGTAGGTTTGCCTATTGCTTTTACTGCATTTGCCTACCAAGGAATTATCCCTACTTTAGTGCAATATATGCATAGCGATATACGTTTAACACGCTTAGCTATTTTGATAGGTAGTTTTATTCCCTTGATAACTTATATGATTTGGCAGTGGTTAATTCAAGGTATTGTGCCGACTTTCGGCTCAGGAGGATTAATAGAGACCCTACAAAAAGGAGAAAATGCTGTAGTTCCGCTTAAGCATTTTTTAGGCACTCCTGCTGTCTATATCATTGGCCAATTTTTCGCTTTTTTTGCTTTAGTAACTTCATTTTTTGGGGTGACTTTAGGATTGCTAGATTTTCTTGCCGATGGATTGCAATTAAAAAAGAACAGCGCAAATAAACTCTTTATTTGCTTAGCTATTTTTGTTCCCCCTCTATTGATTTCCTATAGCCATCCTCATATTTTTTTAGAAGCCTTAGATTATGCCGGAGGATATGGTTGTGCTCTTTTGTTGGGCTTATTACCTGTCTTAATGGTGTGGGTAGGACGGTATGTGCGTGGATTTAAAGGAGCGTATATTTTTCCGGGTGGGCGTATAGCTTTGGTTTTTCTCTTTATGTTTGTCCTATTTGAAATAGCCTGTGAAAGCTATATTAAGTTTATAAAATGAAAGCTAGATATTAGCATTTTTTTAAATGCTTTCCTTAACTTTTAAGGATGATGAGAAGAGGGATAGCGGTAAGAGCGCTGAGGCGTAAGTTTAGAGGGATCATAAGGAGGAGTGCGAGCAGTAGGCTGGCGCCCATGGCGCCTTGGGCGCCGTGGTTGAGTGTAGGAATAGATTTTTAAATTTTTGCCTATGCGGTCATACGCTTCCGAAGGATAAGGAATAAAAAAAGAAAGGAAGGATAATAGATAAACTAATCTTCTATTTTTCATTTAGCCCTTTTTAAATTAAGATGGCTTTCTAGTTGATTTTTGCTACTCTTATTAATTCCAAGAACGACGATTATCGTTCTTTTTAATAGGAAAAACGGCTTTCAAGACGTCTCTCATAGGGAGCAGGATAGCTTGGATTGAGATAAATCGAATAGCTAGAGGGGTAATAATAGGATGAGGAAGGCCCTCTATAATAGTCATAGTAATAGGGATAGGAGGCTCCAAAGCCCAGCCCAATTCCTAATCCGCCATAGTAATAATAATTATTTCCTCCTCCATGCCTATGATCATGATGTTTTTCATCCCTATCATGGCGTCCACCTTTATGGTGCCCATTCCTACCCCCATGCTTTCCTTGAGCTATCAGCAAATTGTCTTTCAATTTTTGAGGCTCATCAGCTTGTAAAGTAGAAGAAATACCCATAGATAGAGAGAAAAAAGCAATAAGAAAGCCATATCTTTTGTACATACAATCTCCCGGTTTATTAGCTATTCAAGTTCTTAAGACACCAACTAAAAAGTTTTTATAAATTAATCTCTAGACTGTTAATCAAATCCACTTATGTTTCCTGTTTTTCTGCTAAAGCTGCTTTTGAGATAGGATTACTTTGTACCTTGCAAGTACTAGCCATAGCTGCTAAATTTTCCTAGAAATCCAAGGCTTAAGCTTTTTAATAAACCCTTAAGGGAGAGCTTATTGACTTAATATTCTAAGAACTTTAGGGGCCTGCTGCGCTTTTTTTCTTAAAAAAGCTTTAAAACCCACATTCCGCAAGTTAATTACCGTTAGCATATAATTTCTGAAAAGGAGGCCCTAAAACTTGTAAAATGTGTTTCATATTAGGATTTAAATTAAGGATTAACTCTTTTATACCCTCAGGAGTACGTTTGATTAAGAGATGTACACCTTCAAAAACTTGGAAAATCCAGCGCATGGTAGGCGTCTTTGTAGGTTTTCCTAATTGATTAGGAATAGAGGTAGACAGCTTTTCTAATTGTTGACGTAAATGGCGCTGAGTAAGGGTATAAACTAGCAAGCAAAGACACATGATCATGGCTAAAGCTATAATCCTTTGTTCATTTTTAAGGAATACCGACGAAGCCATGAATAATGGGTCTTTTAGAAAGCGGAAGCCTCTTTCCACCGATTGCTGGCCTTTATAATTGTCTAGCAGATCCTCATTTGAAAGAAGCTCGGCATTCAGCTCATTAGTGGCTAGGATAAATTTTCCTTTTCTTTGTAAACTATTGGAAATTTTTTGCTCATCTTTTGCTAAGGCTGCCTCCATTCTATACTGGATCGATAAAGCTTGCTCTTTTTTAGGCCTGCCAGGTTCTTGCTTGATCCGTTTTTGTATAGTATTTATTTTGTCTAGACGATGATATTTAAGCTTTTTTTCAAAAGCTTTCAAGGCTGCTTTAGCATCTTTTTCGCAATCAAAAGCTTTTGAGGCAAGTTGCTTTAATTCTTTGACTTTTGCTTGCAGCTCTTTTTCTATTTGCCTATCTAAGGTTTTCTTTTCCCTTATAAAAGCTTGTTCAGAATAGACTAAAAGCCACCGTTGAGGAATTCCTGCATAGATAGAACCTAATTCAACGGCCCAGTAATCGGCAGACAGCTTTTCCATTTCCTCTTTAGAAAAACTAGATACAAGCTCATAGGCTGCTCCTATTTGTTCTGGAACGCGAGTTACCCATTTCATACCATTGGAAATATCTTTTAGGGTGTCAGTGGTATACATAGCACTATCGGCAACGAAATAATGAGGTTTGGATCTATCTTTAATTTGGGATTTAAGCTCTTTTAAAGTTTTCCTAAAATGGCTTTTATCCGAGGTATTACCTGCAAGCGCTTGGGCTAATAAAGGAACATCTCCATCTTGGCTGCAGATTAAAGAAATCATAAATTTTTTAAGATCAGGCCGATAGTCTTTTGAATGTCCAAACGTAATGATAGGAACTTGCTCCCCCGAGGAATATTGCCCTTGAACAGACATACTTGTCGTATCTAAATGCTGAAATTTTTTATTAACATTAAATTTTGAGCAAGCTTGCAAGGCAATGGCTGAAAAGATAGCATCACATCCATATTCGTAGCAGCAATCTAAAGCTCTACCTAAACGATCATCCGATATATTTTCAGATCTACACGCTCTTCCTAATAATCGTTCCACAGGTTTACTTGCGTAAAATTGTGCTTCTAAATATAACGGACGTGAAGTAAAACCTAACCCATTGATGACCATTAATTTGATGCATTCTCCTGTTGTTATAATAGCTCGGGGATCGGGGGGAATGAGCTGATCTATCATGCTCACTAAATTGATCTCGTCGCACATGGCAGAAACAATCCCTAAGTGGTCAAGATCTTTGCTACTATACTCTTCCATCGCTTATATCCTCTCTTTCTTTGCTTTGAGAGGAACAAGCTTAGTTTTTTCTTGAAAAAAACTTAAGTCAATTTACCAAAATAATAAAAAAATTATCCAACCATTGTTTTAACCTGCGGAATGTGGGTTAATAAAGACTTTGGCTTCTTTTTCACTGCCCTTAAGGTAATGCTTAGCTAAAGTTACGGCAAGCCCTTAAAATAGGAACTAGGATTTCACTAGGCACTTGTGCAAGAGTGATAGAAGAGCAAGGGTTCATTTGCTGGCCTTTTCAGGCTTTTTTAAAGTAAAAGATGTTGAAGAAAGCTAAAAGAAGCAAGAAAACTTTAAGTTACGGGTACTACCTGTACATTTAAAAAAGCCCATTCTTCTATTTTTCTTTAGAAGAAATTTAATTTTCTTGCAAAGAGGTAGGAGTAACATTTTGAAGAAGCTCTATAATTTCATCGTGGTTAAATTGTTTTAAAAGCCGATGATCATCCACTCCTACAATATCTTCCATGAGTTTTCCTTTTCTAGTAATCATCCTGTCAATTTTTTCTTCAAAAGTGCCTTTGGTCACCAATTTGAAAACTTGAACTCCTCTAGTTTGGCCACTACGATGAACGCGGTCTGTCGCCTGATTTTCCCGGGCGGCATTCCACCAGCGATCATAATGGATAACAACAGAGGCAGCGGTTAGCTCTACTCCTAATCCTGCAGCTTGCAAAGAACCTAAAAAAACCTCGCATTGCGGGTCTTCATTAAAGCGCTTAAGCTGTTCTCCTCGGTTAATCGTTGAACCCCGAATAGCAGCAAAGCCAATGTGACGCTCTTCTAGATATTTTTGAATGATATCCAGCATGTTCAGATATTGAGAGAATACAACAACCTTTTGGTGGCTTTCACGGGCTTCTTTCAATAGCTCGATGAAAAGATCCCATTTGCCAGCTTGGTAAAGCTTATATTCAGAGGGGGTTTTTAAATAGCAGGCCGGATGATCGCAGATTTGTTTTAAATATGAAAGAATAGCAAATATATGTAGGTAAGGGATAGGCTGACTTCTCTGGGTAAGTTTATCCAGCACCACCTGTCTCGATTGTTCCACAACATTATTGTAGAGAATAGCTTGAGATTCTGTTAATCCGCAATGGGAGATCTCTTCAGTTTTTTCGGGTAGATCGTTAAGAACATTTTCTTTTTTCCGTCGTAGCACGAAGGGATTTATCAATCGTGATAAGAGAGCTTTACGCTTTAAATCCTGCTTTTTATCGATAGGTTTAACAAAATACTCGCGGTAATCTTTTTCACCAGGCATATAAGTAGGTAAAACTAAATCAAATAAAGATTTTAACTCACGTAGATGATTTTCTATAGGAGTACCTGTGAGCCCAAGGCGCATGTGGGCATTAACGTGGGCTAACGTGGCATAAAGGCGGCTCCTATAGTTTTTTGCAATTTGAATTTCATCAAAAATTGCTAATTCAAAGGATATCTTAGAAAGCAATTGGTGTTCAATCCGCCACACACCATAAGAAGTTAAGAGAATATCATAATGCTGCTGAAATTCATCCAGGCTGCGATGAGCCCCGTAAAAGGTAGAAACACGTAATTTAGGCAAGTACTGCGCAAGCTTATCTTGCCAATGGTAAATAACGGAGGTGGGGCAGATGATTAAAAAATAGCTGTTACCCTTTTGTTTTTGCTTTTCGCCATGATTGATAATAGATGCGATTAAGGCCATCGCTTGGTGGGTTTTACCTAGTCCCATATCGTCGCAAAGTAGTCCTGACAGCCCTTGCTGATAAAGAAACCATAGCCAATGAAGACCCTTTTGTTGATAGGACCTTAGGTCACAACTTAGACCTAATGTATTAGGTTCGGCAGGAATTTTAAATTCTATAAGCTCTTTTAGAAGATTGAAAGAAGAGGAGTGATTGTAATTTTTTTCTTTTTTTCCTTCTTTTATAGGATCTAAGGCATTCAAACGAATCAGTTCAATCGTAGAAAGGGTGAGGAGATTATGACGTTTATCTAAGCGTTTTTTTGCAAGAAGCTTCAACCAATCATAGCGTTTGTCTTCAAAATCAATTAACCCGGCTTCTGTAAATTTAAAGCGCTGATTTTTTTTTGAAGCTGTCCATAGCTCTGCAATAGGAACAGCACCCTCTGTGGAGGTGTACTCTAAGTTAACCGTGTACCACCCGCGTGTATTAAAATCTGATTTAGAGATAGCGCTTGCGGTAAGCTCAAGCTCTTTGGGAGGTTCAAGGCGTGGATCAAGGCTCTTTATAAACGGCTTTAAGTTTTTGAGCTCATGCTCTAAAAAAAATAGATGATGCTCAGGTTTTATTTCCACTACCTTTTGATAAGCGAGGGGTAAGCGACAAGTTAAAGGGAGTTCAGCAAAGCCTTCCCCCTCTACATAAGTAAATTCGTCAAAAAAATAAACTTCTTCAAGGGTGTATTCTGGCAATAGATCATAGGTAGGAATAACAAGGATATGTTCGTCTTTAGCTAATTTTATCACTATTCCTGCATGGACAATAGGTTGCTTTTCACTAAAAAAGCCCGGAACAACTTTTAGCTCCTCGCGGTTATCTCTGATAAACATAGGAATTTGATCAGGATTTAAGAAAGACCCAGGGCGTAAGGGAAGGCTTACAGGCAGAGTATTTTTAGCATAAAACCCTTGGGTTTCGATGTAAATCCAAGGGCCAAAATCCTTGCTTTTCAAAGTTTGCTCGTGGGTAGCTACTGTACGTTGAAAAGAAAGCAATCCTTTTTCTTTGTCCATTTTATAGTTTAGTAATGCCTCTAAGCTCGCGACGTGTGTTTCAAATCCCTTATGAGTGTTTAGCCACGTACGATGCTGCTGGACAAATTCTCCCACTTTTTCGGCAGAAACTAGGGTTTTCGCTTCTTTAAATCGCAAGCCTTCTAACTTGTAAAAGCCCTCCTCTTCTAGATAAGCCCATGAATCAAAAAGCTGGGACATGGGTTTGCTAAGATCTCCAGGGCAGTGAACGTAACCCTGAATATGAAGGTTCCATTGTTCATCAAAAGCAATTGCATAGGAAACTTTAAAGATCCCCTCATGAATGACACAACCTTGTAGATGTTCCTTGATGAAAGCTAAATTTTCATCAAGTACTTGTGCTAGATGAGCTTGGCTAATCACTTTAGAGCTTAACAAGCCTAAAGGATTTAAAGGATAAAATCCTTTAAAAGGTACTAGTAACCAGCTTCCAAATTGAAAGCTTTGAAAAAGAGAGGGGGACCTGGCAATAGGGGGAGGGATTTTATTCGAGTCAATTAGAAAGCAAGCATGTGCTTTATCATAAGTTATTTTAATATTAGGGTCAGCTTTTAATGGATACAAACGCAAAGGTGAATGAACGGTAGCTAACGCAGGGATAATCGAAGGTAAATGCGTTTGGGGAATATAAAATTTGCAATGGAGAGTAGGAAATTTTACACTGATGTAATTAGGGATACCTTGAGGCGTATAACTAAAATCTATTTGATAGGTTTCCTCAGCTTCTTGCAAAGACATCAGCCACTTTGCCAAGTCATTCCAAAAAGAGAGTGCATAGCTTAGCATAGGGCTAGGACGACCTTCTTTCCAGCGACGAATCTCTTCTGGCGATAGATTGGAAAATTTTAAAGAAGTTTCCTCCGTCTCTTTATAGCGATTAAAAAGTAGATGTTTTAATTGATCGGCAGTAGCTTTTGTAGTGCTATGGACTAAAAAAATTTGTTGGCGATTGGCATAAATGGTATAAATCCCCTTGGAAGAAGGCCTAAACTTTACTTCCTCAAATTTCATCTGTTCAGCACAAAGATAGCACAGCTTATTCCAAAGAGACTTTTCGAAGCGCTTATGAAGAGGCTGGCGGCTCTTGTTAAAAATATATAAATAAGCTGCAGCTAAATGAGGGCAGGCGGCCACTTCCTCGCTTTCCGCACAGGAACAAAAAGCATCCTTTAAACGGTTAACCTTATCAAATTGAAGGAAGGACCACACGCCTTGAGGATTTTTTTCATCCATTACTTTAACTTGATAGGTTTCCCCTGAAAACTCTACTTCTTTAACTTTTCCTGTTCGTAAAAGCTTCTCTCCTTTCTCGTGAAAGGGTTTAAAAACACTAGGTAGTGGCATATCAAATACCTAACAAAGAAGAAGTAGTAGCTATGGAAAGTAGACAGCTAGTCCTATTACGCAGGTTTAATAAAAAAATTAGCCGAGCATTAATTTTTCTATACTTCTCTAAAAAAGGCAGGCAGACCACTAGAGGAAATACATAATTAAGGCGATTCAGCATACTAATGGGGAATGGATAAGTTAAAAAATAGTCAGTATAACATTTTTTATGTTTTAGTGCGAATAACAGCTTATAGATAGAGCTCTCTTTGCCAAAAAGGGTATTGAGCAAGTGCTGGCGAGAGATTAGGTTTCTAAAGAATTATGGGACGGGATTGTATTTTAAAAGATAACCTTGTCGGTCAGTAACTTTAGGGTAAATCCATGGATCATCATTTTCACGCATTAACCGATCACAGCCCATGCTAAAGCCGACGAAAAAACCATACTTGCGCATAGCATCCAGTGTGTATTGTGAACTGCTAGGTAAATAGTTACTGCGAGGGCCATCAATCGGTGTAATTATTGTTTGATGAAAGCCAATGAGGCTTTCGGCCAAAGAGCCCATCAGGGGGGTGGTACAGTAATAAGGCTGCTCTTGCAAAGGAGCGGGCTTAGTGCGGGCCAAATCGGCATCTTTCCCCCAAGGCTCTGCCTCAAGGCAAAAAGAGAATAAAAAAAGAGAATAGAGAGTGAAGAGGTTGAGGATTATACGTATAGGCATTTAGAAGGAAGTTTGAAAAGTTAATACAGGAAAAAGATGATTCTTGATCATATAGTCTTTAGCCACTGTTTTGTATAAATGTTCATTAAATTCTTTTGCTCCTAGGCCGGCACCATTAATTCCTCCTATATACCATCCCATTTCAAGGCTTGTAGCAATGGCTCCTGCGGCCCAATTCCCATGATCAAAGAAGTAGTAAGCGGTAGCGATAAAAAGAGAATTTACTAAGAAGGCAGTAATGGCTGTATTCTTTTGTCCCAAATAATAATAACCCGCTCCCGGAAGCAGAGCATTAAGTGTCTTAGCATGTCTTACAGACTTCGCATGTTGATTATAAGTAGTTAGGAAATAGGATAAATTCTCATTAGAGCCTAGGCAGGGATTGTGAAGAGCCGAGAAGTTGGCATGAAGTACATCCTCAGCATGTTGAAAATTCTCTGCGACTTTAGGGCGAACTTTTTCGAGGAGAGCAAAAACTTTTTCAGCTTTAGCTAGCTGGCCCGCTCTTGAATATGCATCATAAAGAATTTGAAGAAGATTCTCAAAAGCTAGAAATTGAGTTGAGATATTAGTCAAGCTACTAGCTTCAAAAGTCTCTACGGCCTCTTGATATTTTTCACCTAAATAATAGCTTAAAATAATATCATACTCTATCTGCTGTTTTCGATGGAGTTGATTGGAAGGAATAAGAATCAAAGCACGTTTATAGCTAGTAATAGCGCGATAAAGGTCATTTTCTCGAGCAAACTTGTTAGCAATAAGAAGTTCTTTGGCCCAATCTTCTCTTAGCTCTTCCGGAGTTAAATCCGGAAAAGCGGAGGGAAGATTTTCTACAACATGCACAGGTGTAGCAAATTGAATATTTGGTTCAAGTTCATCAGCTTCTTTAAAAGAACAAGCTACTAAGCCTAGACATAGTGAACCTAAAAATAGATTAGTAACGATCTTCACTGCCATCTGAATTTTCTGTATTAATAATATTAAAGAAATCCATCGCTTCATCAGTTTCACAAATCCATTCCTTAGGGCGCCGGCTTTTGACCCGATAGACATTTTGTTGATGTCTAGTGATGTTGTCAATTTCTTCTTCAGTATCTAAGATGATGGGATGAATAAAAATCATTAAATTTTGCTTTGTATTTTTAACTTGCTTATCACTAAAAGCTGCTCCTAACACAGGAATGGATCCTAGGCAGGGAACTTGGGTACGGTTTCTTTCGTCCGTATCGCTTACCATTCCACTTAAGATTAAGAAAAATTTGTTGGGAACATGTACTTTTGTTGTCGTCCTGTTAATTTTAGTAGTAGGTCCCACTATCTGGCTAGTTGCAGTTGAGCTGCTCGAAATTCCTCCAGAAACAATGGAGCTAACTTCTTCTTGAATCTCTAAAGTAACAATATCATTACTGCCAATGATAGGGGTAACCTTTAGATTAGTGCCGACATCTCGAAACTCAAAATTTTGTGTTAAAATAGTACCTAAGTTGTTAGCAATAGATTGTGTGGGAAACTGCGTGTTGAGGCCTACAAAAACTTCTGCGGGTGAGTTATCTTCCGTAAGAATTTTAGGGTTCATGATAATGCGCGACATAGACCTTTGGGTTAAAGCTTTTACAAGACCTCCTAAGGTTGCATATTCTTTTCCATTATGAGTGATGGTCTGTCCAATAACTCCTAGTACAAAACCGCTTACACTTGTAGCTTGGGCTGCAGCATTAGGAATTAAACCAAGTCCTGATGAAGCCATTCCCGCCGGTAGAGTAGAGGCTCCCGATAAGAAAGCTTCCGCACCAGAAGTATTGCCCCCACCAAAGTTGGAAGCTACATTAGTAGAGAAGTTTAAGGAGTCAGTGATGTCTGTTTCTAAAATAAGCATCTCCAGCAGAACCTGACGAAGAGGAACATCAATATCGCCTAAGAGCTCTCTCATCTTATCAATAGCATCGCTTGTTCCTGTAAATATAAGTGAGTTCGAGGATTCAATCCATTGAACGCTATTAATAGAAGCTAAGAGGTCAGTATTGGTGCCAGCTCCTGAGGCTGTGAGGCTTTCAGCAATTCTAGCTAGGGCCTTAGCAATTTGCTCGCCTTTACGGTATTGCAACTTATAAATAGAAAATTGAGTTCTTTCAATGTGGCCTACAGGTAGTTCAGCATCAATTCTTTCTTTACGCTGAACTTTTTGGGGTGAAATAGGTTTGCCAGGATTGAGCTGAAAAACCCAGTTACCATCTTTATCTAAAACCCACTTACCATCAGGTCCTTTTCCATTAGGAATAGGTTCACCGGGCTCAAAGTACCAGTTACCTTGTTCATCAATTTTCCAATTACCTTTGGGAGGACCACTACCATTAACAGCTGCTTCAGGAATAAATTGCCAGTTGCCATTTTTGTCCAAAATCCATTGACCTGCCTGCTGTTTTGTACCAAAATTAAGATCTCTAGGATTAATTATTTGGGTTGTAGCCCCTGTCTGATCAAGATATTTCAAAATAGATAGAGTGCGTTCTACGAGATAAGGACTTCCTACGATAAAAATACTATTAGCAGCTTTATGAGAAATGAAGTTGATTTTTTGATCTTGTGCAATTGGTTGGATAATCCGTGCTGCCAGTGCAATAAGTGCGTCTGCCGATTGAGAACGCACAACATATTGGCCGATAACTAGTCCACTTTGTGGGCTGTCCAAGCTATTAAGTAAAGCGCTGATTTCTCTAATATTCGAAGACAAATCTGTGATTATTAGATGATTAGTTTCTTTAAGTACTTCCACTAAAGCGTTAGCAGAAATCATGGGTTTTAAAATCACAGCAGCACGTTCTGCTTCTAACGTGTTTAGCCTAAAAACCTTAGTTATAATATCAAAATTCTGCCTTTGATCGATGCTTCCATCCTCAGTCACCACCTTGGAGATACCGGCCACTTTACTATTACGATGAATAATAATGGTGTTCTCTTGTTCGATCAATTCTAGGCCATGGATACGCAGCTCTTGCAGGAGAGCTGTCATAATATTATCAATAGTGGTAGGTTCTTCTGAGACTATGGTAACAGTGAATTGTAAATCGTTTTCATCGAATACAAAATTCTTATTAGAAATGCGGCTGATGAAACGAATATATTCTGTAATAGCGACATTATTGAAATTAATGAGGATAGTTTTAGGGGGTTCATTGGTATTTGCATGGCTAGCCGCAAGAGGTTTAAAATTTGATGGAGAAGAGGAGTGGGTGCCAATATTAGAGTTCGTAGGAATAGTATCTTGGTTGGCCTTGGAAGACGCTGAGGGTTGAAATAAGGGGGCAGAAGAAGATGGAAATAAGGATGGTGTTTGGGATGATGAGGAATCTGGGGTAAAAGTAGGTGGAATAGGAGCATTAAAATCTATTGAGTGATGAGATGCAGAGTTATCCATGGTTGGCGAGGAAGCCGTAGGCTTATGTTCTGCTGCGGAAGTAGGATTAAGCATAGAAGGAAGGTCAGTAGAACTCGAAGAAGTTGTCAAAGAAGGGTGGACTTGCGGGAAAGAGGAAGATTCAGAAGTAGTAGAAAGCTGAGGTGGAGAAATAGTTGGGGGCTGTAAAGAAGCAGGTTGAGCTTCTGCAGGCTGTGGAAGAGTAGGCAATAGTTCGGACGCTGCTTGGTTGGCTGTGTTAGGAGAATCGGTAGGCTGTACCAGTTCAGATAGAGTATCAGCGGTATGAGGTTGGGGATAAGTAAAAAGTTTAGGATAGAAAAAGCGGCCAATTTCTGGCGATTCCTTTTTCTCTTGAGTAGATGAAGAATCTGGGGGAGAAGTATCCAGAGGCGGTAAAGCGGCTGGTATTTCCTTATTATCTAATGTTTCATCACCACCATAGGGAAGGGTTGACGGCACAGAGTGTTCAGCTTTTATATAGGTGTAACAAAAGCATGAGGTTAAGATGAAGATAGCTAACGATAAAGCTTTAGGATAGGTATAATATTTTTTCATGTAGAGTAGGGGGTTATGTCATACTAAAAAGTCAGGATCATAAAGTCTCGATTGATTTAATGCAATTTTATAATTAATTTTTTGATTAAGCTATTTGATCATCCACCAACCTCTTTACTAGCTATAAGGTCATGAAAATCAGAGGAAAGGTAATTTTTTCCATGCTTATGCAAAAGATAGTGGATGAGTAAAGATTTCTATGAAAGAAACTATTAGGAAGAACGCTAAGGCATACGAAAGGGATTATAAAGAGCATTACAAGAGGTCCAAGAATGGGTTTTTTTAAAGTAGAGGCTTTCACGGCAGGGACAAAAGAAGCAGGCTTAATAGGCGGATAGCCCTAGACAAAAACTAAAGGTAATGTTAGCTTTAAGCGTCTTTATAAGCTTTGCAAGCTAGAATCGGACAAATGTAGGTGGGTGTTTTTAATCCTCTCCATAGGGAGAAGTATTTGGCTAAATTACCTTTATACTTTAGGATTTGAGGTTATTGAAGAAACAAAAACAGCTTCTTCTTATCCTTCGCATTTTTTAGGCAGGAAAAGATTCTTTAAAGCTTTTCCTAGGAAAGAAAGCTTAAGAAGTATAGTAGGATGGCGAGTGACAAAGTTTAGCAATTTAAGCCTCCATCAAAAGTTTGAGAAAAGGCAAAGAAAGCTTTGCCTTTTTTCATGCCATTATACCAAGGTAGCCGTTATAGCAAAAAGGCTAGTTAAGCTAACTGAAACTATAGTAGCCAAGCAGGCTGAGCGTGTAAAAAATTCTGTAACCTTTAAAGCAGTATGTTTCCATGTTCCCATCTTATGCTTTAATGCACCCAACCATCCGGGACTTTTTAAGACTTCACTTTCTTGCGTTTGCTGGGCGGTGGAGAGGAAAGATGTTTCTCCCCTTGCAGCTATTTCTTCTGCATTCAAGCTAGAATCTTCCAGCTGTTCAGCAAATTCTTGAAGGCTTTGTGAATTTAATGCCTTATTTTCCTCATATTCGCGTTGTATTTCATCCTCCCAATCTTGCATATATTGCTTAGTAATCGCATTTCTTTTAACAGCAGCTTTTTCTTCCATCTCTTTCTCACTTAGATCTGCATCTTGTTGAGGAAGGAGGCGTTCTTCTAGCATAGCATCAAGCTGTTTACTTATTTCTTTAAAGCTTATCTTTAAGCTAGCAAAACTTTTGCTAAGATTTACGCAACCCTCTTCTACGCGCTCTAAATTTCCTCTTATCTTTTGGTGCTCTTTTCTTATTTCTGCTTGATCTGCAGCTATTTGTACCTGATCCTTTGCTATTTCGGCGTGATCTTTTGCTATTTGGGCGTGATCTTGTTCGATGAGTTTGAAAGCTTTTTTTAGCTCGGCTTGCTGGTTCCCTATTAATTTAAAGTCTTTTCTAAGCTGTACTTGTGCTTGCATAAGTTTAGAGGATTTTTCATTTGAGGCCGTCAGTTTCTCTAGGGTGATATCCAATATAGCTGTTACTTCTTCTACCTCCATGCGCCTTTGCTTGAATTCTTTACTTAATTCTGCATGTTGCAAATGCACAATGTTGCTTAGCCTAATTCGTTCATCTTCCATCTGTCGAATGTCCATTGTAAACAGTTGGTCGATTACATTCTGGATGGCTGCATCCTGCTCCAATTGAGCTATTTTTGCATTAATTTGTATCGTTTGTTCAGAAGAAAGGAGGGCTTGATTATCTGAAGGAACTTCTTTGACTACCATATTGTTAAACCTCATTTTATGTTTAATAAGCTTGTTACCTGTTCTACAATTTTAGAAGCTTAAGTTTGTTCTTTAGATTCTACTCCCCCGAAAAGGGGGCCAGTAAGCTTAACTTCTTAATCAATAGTAGAAATAGCTGTTTGCTTGCTATTTATACCACTTTGGCAAATCCTAAAGAAAGTAGGCAGAGTGTGGATCTTCCCAGCCTGCTAAAGTAAGCACTAACGCCACTTTCATCTTTTTTTTCCTGGATTTTCTTTAAAATTGTTTCAATATTAGAAGTTGCTTTTATACCTAGTTCTTTGCATATCATGGGTTGGTGCCTTCTAAAATCTAGATAATCATTTAAAACGCCGTTTAATATTTCTAATACATCCTCAGGTTGATAATCTTTCTTTAATAGATTTGCAATAACCAGCTTGTTCCCTAGAACTTTAAGCTTATTAGGAATAACGATTGCTTTGTTGATGGCTCTTAAAATTGAATCGCAGTTTACCCCTTTTTGTAATCCCAAAGTAGTTTCAATACGTATTAAAGTAGCTTGCAACTCTTTATTTTTTTTCTTTAAATTATCGTTAATTTCAAAGATCTGTTTAATAGCTTCGGTTAGGGGCGTATCGGGATTTACTTTTAAGCCCCCCTCTATCATTAATTTTAATATTTTTGGCGGAAGAGTAGGGGCTTCTTGTGCCTGTTGAGTTAGCAAGGCCATTCGTTGGTTTAATCTTCTTCCAAGGTCCCTAAGATGCTCATTTTCTTTTGTAAGGGTTTGAAATCCATTCTCAGCGGCTTGCACTTGAGTGGTCAAACTCTGGTTCTCACTTGTAAGGCCTTTGTTCTTATCTTTAAGAACTTGGTTTTCAGATCTAAGATTAGCGTTGTCTTGTTTAAATACATGGTTAGCTTCCCTCAATTTAGCATTATCTTCTTTCAAAGAGCCATTTTCTTGCGAAAGATTTTCCTTGTCTGTCGTTAAAGCTTGGATAGCTTCTTCAAATTGCTCGTTTGCCTGTAAGGCTAGCTGCATGGCAGCTTGGGTTTTGCTGGCTTTATTTTTCCATTTTTGCGTTTCTTGCTTTAAGTCTTTATTTTCAGTCGTAAGAATTATATTATCGCTCTTTAACTTTACAATGGTTTCCATGAATAATTGATTTTGTTCGCACAGCGTTTTCAAGTGCTGCTCATGGCTTTCATTTTTAATTAAAATAACTCTAGCAAGGTTATCAACTTTTTCATTAAAATTTTTGGTTTGGTTTTCTAGAGTTAGTATTTTCCTTACTAAGGCATTAAAATCAGTTTCTAATAGCTCTTTTGAATCTAAATTAATCATACAAGCTCCTTCATTTAATTAAAGATAGGTAAAAAGCTTTATAAAGAAAAGCTTACCCTTAATCAATATTTTATTTATTCATTTATTTCAAGCAAAATTTCCTAAAAGTTTAAGCTTTATCCAGATACAAATTATTTTTATTTTCAGAATTAAATTTTTATTAATTAGATTTATGTTTTTAATAATTATGAAATAAATTAATGTTTTATTTACCAATTTATTGATAGTTAATTAATTTTTGTTTAAATAAATAAAGTCTGCTATTTAAAGAAAGTCCACTTTTATTTAGATGCTTTTTGAATTGAAGGCAGTCTTTCAAAGCATGCTAGGGTGCAGAAAGCTACTGAAAAGGGCGTTGTTGCGTAAATGATAAGAAGTGTAGGTGCTAAGTTTGCTCCTTAATGCTTAAGAGCTATAAAATTTAGTTTGCTAAACTAAAAATATAAGCAAGCGATGAAAAAAAAAAGCTTCATTACCGCATAAGTAATAGGTTCGCTTCTAACGCAGCTTGAGTGCAAAGAAGAAGCATAACTTTATGGTTTTCAGATGAGGGCATTAAAGGATGGAGGAAATATAAAAGCTTAAGAGAAGAGACACCCAAGAATTTATTCCGCTGATGCTATCCTATGCTTGTTGATGATTAAAGCCGTTTATCATTTGCTCGACGAGCTCTTCTAAGAATTTTTCTTGTCTTTGATTGCTGTGCTGGCCTTCAAGACTGCCTGTCCTTGTTATACATGCATCTGCAGGAGCACTAAAAAGCTTGGATAGAAAAATCAAGCCTTAAAGCGTCCAACAGATTTAGCCTTTGATTCCTTGGGGTAAAGGCCTATGAAGAAGGAGAGTGGAAATTGCGTCAGCAGGGCAAAGCAAAGTCGAGGACTTGGAGAAAGATTCACTTAAGCATTTGCTAAGGATCGCATGAGATTATTCCGAGCGAGTTAACGAAGAGCAATAAAGCAGATTTTGATGGACAACCAGATGATTCTTAAGCTGCCAAAGAGCTTAAAAACCGCTTATAGAGATAACGCTTATGATAGCCAAGCTTCCTATCAATCAACTTATGTTAAGGTATAAATTCTTTAATGCCTTTAAGAAGCAAAGGAAGGTTTAAGCCAAGAAACGGACAAGCCTTGGATGAAGAAGAGAAATGAGGCTTTAAAAGTCATTCAGGACTTTGGAGGGGACAAGGAGGTCAGGCAGCTTCGAAATAAACTAGCATAGGAGATCGCTTGCCGAATTGACGATGTACCGCTTTAAAAGAAGTTTTAGAGGAAATTTACCCTCTAGGAAGCTATCTTATCAGCGGGAAGAATTATATGCTAAATCTTTGGGGGCAAATAAGATGGCAAAGATTGGAATGCACAAAGAGCGCTGGATGCTAGCTTAGTCGTAATATAAGGCTGGGCTTTAAAGGCACGAGCTATTAGATCATTTATGCCACAAGGTGGGTAGAGGGAGCTTGGAAAAAAATTAATTTCTTTTTTGTTTATGCAGATGTAGTTTCTTTAAAAGGTATTATCGCAAAAACTTTATAAGTTAAACTTTAAGCTTTAGCTCAATTTAGGCTAGAGATTGTATAGCAATGAAGGTAATTGTTTTTTCCGATAAAATTTTATGCATAGCCCTTTTTCTTCGTAGAAAAATTTCCATCCATAGAGGAGGGCTTAGCTTTTCTGCTGATTGCCAAATCTCCAACAATTCCTTTTCAGACATTTCTAGATTACTATTACTTAATATATAAGAGTCATTAGATTTCCAATCGACTTGCTGAATTTGGAATTGTGAATGTGGATCAGCGCCTAGCGGGGGATTTTCACAAATGACTTTAAAAGGTGTTTTGTGATGGGGTCGAGCCCATAGATAGCTATGGCCACAAATTAAATATTGTACCTTATTTTGCTGGGTATCGATAACTAAATAATTAAATTTGAGGCTTTTATCTAAACCATCTTCGATGACGAGTTGGTTAAGGAGATCAGCTAATTCTTTAAGATCAGTTACTCTTCTGTAAAGAGCTTTTAGCATGCCTCGAAAGATAGAGCAAGCCACCATACCATCGGAGTAATTTAAGGAAGATTCAGCAAAAGCAATGCCGTACAAGCCTGGATTTATTTCGAGAAAATCGTAATACACTCCTGCAATAGCATGGGTGTTAGAGGCTGTAACTTTGACGTGCACGCCGTTCCATTGGGGGGCCTTGTCATGACTTAGAACTGCTTGAGTGCGGCGTAAGCTTTCTGATAGTTCGCTCAAGTAATCTTTAACAATTTTATCTTTCTCAAAGCTCTCAGAATTTAGATAACCAGATACAGCAGCAATAAAATCTACAATATCTTGGTATCGGTCCCTAACTTCTGGTTGCAAAGCTTTCACAAGAATTTTTTGCATGCCTTTGGGCATTAAAGAAAGATGAATATGCCCCTGGCTGAGCTTACCTAGCATAAGTTCATAAGCAATGATACCCAATGAATATATATCGGAAGGAAAAGAGACTGAGTCGGGATGCTGCTGCTGTTCAGGGCTCATATAGATAGGTGTACCTATCATTCTTGGTTGTTTAGAGAGATCAGAAGAAGATTCTTTAAGAAGTTGGGCGATGCCAAAGTCTATCACTTTGATGACATCAGATTCAGTCACTAGGATATTTTCAGGCTTTAAATCTCGGTGAATAACCCCATGGGTATGAAGATGACAAAGTGCATAGGAAATATCTATAATAATTTCTAACGCTCTTCTAAGAGATATAGGGGTTTGCAAGATGTATTGGCGCAATGAAATACCTTGAATGAATTCCATGGCGATGTAAAGCCCTCCAGCCCATTTACCTTGCCCATACAGTTTGACAATGTTAGGATGGTCTGCCAAGGCTATAATCTCGGCTTCTTTTAGAAAACGTTCAACAATTTCGGGATTAGAAACAAATTTAGGAGAAAGAACTTTGATGGTTGTAGGCTCATTGGTTTCAGGATGCGTGCCTAAATAAAGGATGCTCATTCCTCCTTTTTCTAAAAGTGCTTCAATCTTGTAAGGACCGATTTTTTTAGGAAGAGGGAGGGAGAGAAAACTTTCCTTATCCGAGGATGCGGTAGGTAGGGTAGAGCGTTGATGAGATTCAGAAGCAGTCATAAGATAGAATCAAGCCTACATTTTTATTTTCTCAATAATTATGAGAGCTATACAGGCAAAATAAATTTTCTCCTTTGCAGTGCAGGGTGATTTAGCTAATATCTAGAATTCTTACGCCTAAGGCTTCACCTAGCTTAATTAATTCACCTTTGGCAATACGTCTTCCATTGACGACCAGATCGACACCGTTTTCAGGATGGACATCTAGCTCCAATAAATTGCCTGGCTGCAGTTCAAGCATTTTTTTTACAGACATTTGCAGACGGCCTACTTCGATGATAACAGATAAAGGAATCTCATCAATTTTGACCGACGTTTCTGTGGGTATCACAGCCGAAGATTCTTCTTCTGAAGAGGTAAGATCTTCTTCTATTTCTCTATCTTTAAGTTTCTCGTCGAGGGCCAAATTCGATGTTTCTTCAGACTCATGCTCAGACTCTGCTTCCATTTCTGACTCAAAATCGGATTCCATATCAGATTCCATTTCAGAATCGAATTCTAATTCTGACTCAAAATCTAAAGATGAATCATCCTGTTCTTCGGAGGGAATTTTACTCATAAAGGTCTCTTCCTCTTGATAATACAATGGGTGGTCCAAGATTTTAATATTTCCGTCTTTAATTTTTCCAATGAAAAAAGGGAGGCCGTTGACAGTAAGGGTAATGCGTCCACCTTTATCATCATAAGGTTTTACTGTGCAAGAATCCAGAAGAATAAAATCCCCTTTTCTAACGGTTTTCCATTCTGATGGATGGATAGAGGTTCTTCCTGCTTCTATATGCACTGGAATTGTCAGTTGTTCGGCCAACGATGCATGCAAAGGAAGTTCTAGAGAACGTTCGGCATATTTTTCTTTCCAAGAACGGCGGAAGGTAGGCGAGACAATCATACGTCCTATTAAAGTCTTTCCACGCAGTTGAATTTTGATGTCTGCGCAAAGGGAGTCTTCTACCGGTATACTACTTTCTTGTAAAATTTGTGGAGAAAGAGATTGATCGAAAGGAAGCTTATTGATTAAGTGTATCACTTCATAGGCGGCAAAGCAATAAAAGCCTTGCAGGAATTCATCTTCGAGTACATCATGCTCATGACCATCCTCGTTAAGGAGAAGAGATATCAAACGATAGATATCTTCTGCTGCCATTATCCATGTCAATTGACCTTCTAGAGAGGGAATCGAGCAAGAGAGGGGGATGACTGGACCCATCCCCACGCATAGCTCGTCTTTTGTACGCCATTGGAAAGGAGTGGGCTCTATTTTAAAATCCGGGATCTGAAAGATCTCTTCTAGCCCTTTAGATAAATCTTCCCATGGAAAAGGAGGGGATGATCCAATGAGCGGGATTTCATCTAGTTGCAAAAGAGCGGTAGGAATTTGTTTAAGCCAATCGTATGGCATCGAAGCTTTAGGGGAAGTCACGCGCACGCCTTCATAAAATGTTATATACCTCTTTATAATGACATAAAAGGAGTCGAGATTGTCAATGCAAAAGTACAATTTAAAAAATTTTAAGCTCTCTTAGCAAAATACCTAGTAAGTATTAGACTTTTTTAAAACTGTAAGCCTTATAAGATAGCGCTTTTTAAAAGATTGACATTTTCATGTTTATCACTATTTTTAATTTAATCCTACTCTTCTTTATCAAGGATAGGGGTGTCTATTTTAACCCCTTCTTCATCAGATAAGCCTTTAGAAAAAAAAGGTTTTGTTTAGTCGGGTAGGAGCTCTGGCCCAAGCGATTTATCATCTTTTTAGCTTTCTTAAGAATTGGTAGTCCTTAACTTTCTTCATCTTCTTTTTGCTTTCTATTGTCTTGTCGTTTTTGCTGCTCCTCTTGCTGGCCATCACGTGGGGATTGCTGAGGTGCTGCAGGATTAAATGGAGGAGTTTCAATTTGAGTAGTAGCTACTACCATATGGACAGTATATCCTTTTTCATTTAAGGATGAAAGCAAGGATTGTTGATTTTGTTGCATATCCATGAATGATTTGGCACCCTGGCTTAGATTTTCAAAGCGAATATTGAATTCTCCTTTGGCACTTTCATAGGAGGTGAGCACCAGATTGGCACCTGCAAACATAGGGGGATGCTTTAAAGTAACTATGGTATCCGTCTTACCTTGGCTATCTATGGTAGTGATAGCTTTCACAATAGCATCTATTAGCTGTTGCGTGGTCAGTTTTTGAGAAGGCATATTTGTCTCTAGATTTTGATTATGAGACTGAGAGCTAGCGCTTACATGCAAGGCTAGAGGGTTAACATGAGATAAATCCCCTGCCTCTTGGGAAAAGCGTATAGGCTTTTTATCTTCATTAGCTTCTAACTTATCTTTATGAGATTCTTCCCACATTCCTTCCCCTGTTTTAGCTCGGGAAGCTTTTTCCTTTAATGCTAAGTTTTTATAGAGCCCATTAGGAGATTCCATAGGGAGCTCTTCTGAGGAGACCATTTTAGCTACTTCAGAAGTTTCGCTCTCACTTTTCTTTTTAACTACTTCTTTAGAAAGATCAAACAGGGAGGGTTGTTTTGGACTAGGCATTTCTTCGGTAAGAGAAAGAACTTCTGCTTCAAAAGAGGGGTCTACAGTTTTTGCTTTTTTAGAATCTTCTTCTTCCTCTTTTTGACGACGTTCTTTTTCGCCAAGAACCTTTTGGAAATCGCGGGAGGAAGAGCCTGAAGGCCTAGAGCTTGAGGCGCGATTAATAGTGACATTATCTTTATTCTGATCGCCTGTAATTTTAAAGTTATACATATTAGCTAACTCCTTTTCTGTCTTTTTCACTGCCCATCAGACAGAAATTAATTTTTATCATTTTGAAGCTTTTGCGGATTGCATTCTACCCAAGAACATCGTGCTTCCTAACTCATCTTGCTCGCGTGCTTCTATAATTTCTAATTCTTTAGCTCTTTCTTTTGTCCAGTCTTCTTGATGAGTTTTGAGCTTATCCACTTCTAAACGCTTTCGATCCAATTCTTGTTTAGCTTCTTCTACTTTATTTTGAGCCATTTTAACTTGATCTTTTTGATCCTTAACTTTTTTTTCTTCTATCTGTAGTTTTTCTGCCACTACTTTTAGATAAATTTTCATTTGCTGGACTTTAGGGCTGGTTGTAAGGTGGCTACTTTCAACACGTAATTGCTGCAATTTGTCTTGTTGATGGGCCAAAACCTTGTTTCTTACAGCTTCTACATTTTTTAACTTTTCTTCTTCCTTTGCTAATAACTCTTTTTTCTCTTTTAAAATTTTTTCAGCATCTTCTACACGTCGCCGTTTGATATCTAAAACCTGTTTCAAAGGATATATTATATTATTCATGAGAGCTCATAGTCCTTATCATTTGAAAAGATTTTTTAGCAATTGATAGGTCTCTTCAAAAGAGCATTTTTCTTCCACGCCTTGCTTTAAAAACCTATTAACTTTATCAATATAATCGATGGCAAAGTCACCTGCTTTATCGGCTCCTCGTTTATATTCACCAATTTTAATTAAAAGCTCATTTTTTTTATAGTTAGCTAATACTTCTTTTAATTTACCCACCAATTGTAAATGATCTTTAGGAACAATCGACATGATAACCCGGCTGGCAGAAGAAAGTACATCGATAGCAGGATAGTGATATTGACGCGCCAGATCGGCAGATAAAATTAAGTGACCATCTAAAATAGAGCGCACCTCATCGGCTACGGGTTCATTCATATCATCACCTGCTACCAAAATAGTATAGAAGGCGGTAATAGAGCCTTTATCTGAGTTGCCAGCACGTTCTAACAGCTTAGGCAGTGTGGAAAAAACAGAGGGAGTGTAACCTGCACGGGCAGGTGGTTCTCCAGCAGCTAAACCAACCTCACGCAAGGCACGCGCAAAGCGAGTCACAGAGTCCATCATTAAAATTACCGATTTACCTTGATCTCTAAAGTATTCGGCGATAGCTGTTCCTACATAGGCAGCATTGAGCCTTAGCTGCGAGGCCTGATCAGAAGTGGATACGACCAACACAGAACGCGCTAAACCTTCGGGTCCCAAATCTTTTTCGATAAAATCGCGTAGTTCACGTCCCCTCTCGCCAATAAGGCTGATTACGTTTACATCCGCACGTGCATTACGAGCAATCATGCCTAGTAAGGTTGATTTACCTCCACCAGCAGCTGCAAAAATTCCTACCCTTTGTCCTAAGCCGGTAGTCAAAACTCCGTCTATCGCCCGCACTCCAACAGATAAAGGGGCTTCGATTCTTTTCCTTTTAACGGGATCGGGAGGAGCTTGAAGGACTGGATAAATCTCATCTACTTCTAAAGGCCCTTTGGTTTCTACATCTAGAGGTTCTCCTAACCCGTTCAATACGCGTCCTAAGAGATTAGGGCCTACCTTAATATGAAGAGGCATATGAGTGGGGATAACTTCTGAAGAAGGGCCTATCCCTTTCATTTCTCCTAGCGGAGAAAGAAGAACTTCTTCACGGGTAAAACCTACGACTTCTGTGCGTAATGGTTCACCTTCACGTTTGACAAGGCAAACTTCTCCAATTTTCACATTAGGAACAATAGCTTTGATTAGCATTCCCACTATTTCTGTGATGCGTCCATTGACGGTAGTCAACTCTAGCTCATCAATACTTCCTAAGAGTTTATCAAATTTATCATCCAAGCTCATTATTAATAGTGCTCCTTAATCTTCTCAATATGCTTAAAGTGATGGCAATAGTAGGCTTTTATTAATGATTCAAATCAACTTGCAAGCATTTTCTCGAAACTAGACTTGGACGTTCATAATTGTTTTGGTAGATTCTAGGGCTTTATTTAATACGCTACTAAAAAATTCTAGCTCTTGTTGGATAAAACCTACTTTAATTTGTACGGCTAGCATGGCTGCAGCATTTATATTATTTTTATTTAAATGCATGTATTGAACTTCTTTAGTAATCGATTTCAGTTGGGCTTGCCCATCGGTAAGAAAGCCTAAAAAGCGGTCAATCGGATTGGGAGAGATGGCTTGAGGAGCAGGGGGAACATTTTCTACTCCGGCAGCAGAAAGAGCTATCCGCAAGTTATCATTAATATGGGTAAGCTTGTTCTTTAAAAGATTACGGTAAGCTGGCTTAATAGCTTGTCCAGGGAGAGCCAGCTGGTCTTGAATTTGAGACATGCGTGACATGACATCCTGAGCTTGGGCTACAATATCTACTGGCTGTACTTTTTTAACTTGATCAACTTTTTTATTAAGCTCGGCCACTTGCTCCATTAAGGTAGGCTTACTATTGATCGACTCAATTTTTTCAACAGTCGTGGCTTCTTTTTGTTGCTTTTGCTGTTGCTCTTGCTGAAGCATCAAAGATTCAAAGTGATCCTTATCAACCAGTCCTTCTGCTTCTGCGTTTGCACTAAGCTTCGAACTGCCTATCTTTTTTATTTCGTCTATTTTATCTATTGTCATAATATTTAACTTCCTATCTTAATTTCATTAGGTTAACTAATTATTAAGATTGTTAAGCTACTCTACTTTTATTTTTTTACTTCACCTTTTTCGTGATTGAAAAAGTGTGATTTTAAGTCATTTAAATCTTTTTGTGCCCATTGCAGCGAAAGGAATCCCAAGTTTTTAACTGTAGGGTCATTGCTTTTATCCATAGCTTCTTGAATAAGCTTTTCCCCTTTTTTACGTTTAGGCTTTGTTAATAGGAAGCTTATGCCCAAAAAAGTCTGTGCTAAATAATTTTCCGGTTCTTTTTGAACCACTTCTTCAAAAATTTTTGTAGCTTGCTTAACTTCCAATTTATTAAGAGCGATGTAGCCTAAGCCAATTTGAGGGGCTGTGCTGTCAGGATTGAGGGTTTGGGCAGCTTGGAAGATACGTGAAGCACTGATCTCATCAAGCTGTTTCACTGCTATAAAGCCTGCTTCAATGAAGAGAGAAAAATCTTCTTTGAAATCCTCAATCGTTTCTTTCGTCATGTTCCTGCTATCCTTTTTTTCCGTCGTTCAATGATACCTGCAGATACTTAACTTTTAGACTTAGCCTGGATCAAAGATAATGTTGCTTTTGCTCTTTATGAACATTCCTGTTTTTATCAGACTTTGATCCAGTCTTTTTTTTAAGCTTATGATTTAATATTACGTGCCATTGATGAAATCGCCGTATTAGAGGCACTGACAATATCAGTAGTCATTTCTGATAACTGAGAAAGGTGATTCATCAGCATTTGCATTTCAAACATATCTCCAATACTAATAGAACTTCTATTATTTTGAATTTGCAGTAGTTTAGCTTTAGCGCTAGATACAGCATTGTTAATGATACCAATAAGCGATTGTACCTCAAATCCCGATTGGCGATTAGCTCCGCTATAGCTAGTAGGAGCTGAAGGAAATGATTGGTTACTATTTGAAGACATATTTTATCCTCCTGTTAATTTAGGAGTATAAGCGTGCCAGAGATTCATACTGGAAATTTCATTTCCTGAAGATGAGCATTCATCTTCTTTCTGAATCACTTCTCACTTCATACATGTTGTTAAGCGTTCAGCTGGGCCTCAATTTGATAGAGAATCAATCCTCTATCTCTGCTTTTAGAAATTGCCGCCCAGCAGAGCGCTTAATTTAGTTTACTTAGGCGAGAGGCGGGACATAATTTTTAATAAAGAGGTGTACCCATGTAAAAGTACTCCCAATTTGTCAAATTCGCCTTTATTTTCACCTTTCCTTAATAAACTTCTAATATCCTGTATTCTTTCTTCAACTTTTTTCTTATAATCTTGATGGCTATTAAAAGCTTTTAATTCTTTTTCTAGCTCAAAAGTAAACTCTTCGCCTTTTTTCTTTTTCTGCTTTTCAAGACCAAACATTTATTACCTCATTCACGCACTACTAGCATTAATATAGGGATTTCAGCACCCTTAAGTTTATTATAATATGGAATAGGAAATAATTGCAAGAAAGAGAAGTATTACTTTTTTTTCTCTTTAGCGATTATACTCAATACGATACTTAACTCCTTCTTTTTCTAAGAAGACAGCGTTAGGCTTAATACTTATTATCGTCATTCCATCCAAAACATCTCCTCGCGTAAGTATGCGACCATTGATTACCACATTGGTGTTCACATCCCCTTGGTGGGAAACGCCTGTAATTTCATATCTATCGGTTATATTGATCATCGATTGCTCAGGTGCTAACTCAGCCACAAAATTTTTAATCGAGCGTACACCTGGAATTTCTTTAATCTTAATGAGGGTCTGATTGTAATCATTCATTTTTCCAGCAGGAAGATGGCCTGAAAGAATAACCTCTCCTTCATTCATTTGAGAGGATATATCTTTAAAACCTTGGTTTTGTAAAAGCGCACTTATCGCAGAAACGGCATCTTCTTCAACGATCACGCGTTTTTCTAATAGATCGAGGTAGGGAAAATTAGAGGCAATATAATCCCACAGCTGCTCGGCCTGCTTTCTAGATTTTAGGTAGCCAGAGATGACAAAATGACCAGGGGTAGGCGAATGAATGGAAATACCTTTCCAATTAGAGTTTTGGGAAAGTATTTGGTTAATTTCTCTCCAAACCCCTTCATCAATAATCACCCCACTGTCATCAATGCTACGTAGATAAGGGAAGCCTTGTAGGTTGTATAAAAGTTGTGTTTTATCTGATCCTGATAAAACGTGCCCCACAAGAAGTAGGCGCCCTGTATTACGATTAAAAGAGTATTTAACATGTGGAAAAGCTGATAATGCTTCTGTAAGGTCACGTTCGGGATTAATAACTTGTTGGGAGACCACAGGTTTACTCTTAAATAAAGTTGCGGTACCAATTCCAATGATAACAAATAAGCCTGTAATGATAGCGATTAAAATAAAAGCTCCTAAAGCTTCATGGGGGTATACCTTGTTAGGAGGTGGAGCGATTACAGGAGGTGCTGCCGTGGGAACTTCTTCGACAGGTGCTTCACCTTCAGCCGCAGGGGCAGGGGCGGGAGTTAATTCTTGAGGCTCTTCTTTTAGAGTTTTAACTATGGAAGGAAGCAAAGGAGCAATAATTGTTTGCATTTCACCTTCCCGGTCGTAAACCACAAAAGAGGAGGTGCCCATAAGAATTAAAGTATTGGTAGGAATAGATTCTCTACCTGTTAAAGGCTTTCCATCTACAAACGTTCCATTGCGACTTCCTAAGTCTTCTAAACTTATCGTATCTTCTTCCGTTACAGTAATCTTAGCATGTTGACGTGAAACACTAGTATCATGGAAAACTATGTCACAACTATTAGGATCAGTTCCAATGAGGTAAGTACAAGAAGGCTGGAGAGTAAACTCGGCCCCATGATTAGGCCCTCCTACCACTTTAATCAGCCAACGGCCTGTTTCAGCTAAATCGAAGTGAATTTCAGGATAATTAGCCGTTTCTAGCGATTCTTCAAAAATAGAAATATCTTCATCATTCTGCTGGTCCTCAGATTGGCTTGCTTCTTGGGATAACTGTGAGAAATGAGAATCATTCATCCTCTGCTTTTCATCTTCCTTGGGATCTGTAGATATTTCTAAATCACCTTGCCTTTCTGCCCAAGAACCATTCATTGTTTCTTGCTCTCTTTCTTGTTCCGGTGAGCTTTCTAAAAACTCATCGTCACTCTCCAATTCTTGTGGGGAAATACCCTTATCCTCAGCAAGAGGTAACGGGGTTTTATCTTTTCCCTCAGGCGATTGATCTTTAGAGGGCTTATCTTCCTCTGTGAATTTTTTTTCCTCTTCAGAAGCTGCCTCTCTATTTTCCTCTAAAGGGGTGAAAAAGCTTTCTTCATTAAAGGTAGTAGAAGCAAAAGATGCATTGTCCTTATCTGACTGCTCATCTTCTTTACCTAGCGGCTGTGCTTGATCTAGGGCAGAGGATGGAAAATTTTCTCCTGCTTCTTTGGCTTCACTGAGAGAAGGATGAGATGCAAAAAGCTGAGAAGAGTGCTCGTCATCTAATGTGGGCAAAGTTTGTTCATCCTCTACACTTTCAGGAAGGTTTCCTTGCACGGAATCATTTAATTCTTCCTGCCCATTAAGAAGATTCTTTTTTTCTTCATCGAGCCATTGAGTCTCATCTTCTGCATAAAAACGATAAAGCCCTTCTCCTATTTGAACCCTATCTCCATGGTGCAGTAGCCAGGACTCTTGGATAGGCTGTTCGTTAACATACACCGGGTGGGCAAGGCTTAAAGCTTCAATTACAATACCCTCGGGAGTTTGGCGACAGAGTAGATGTTTACGTGAAGCAGAAGGATCTTCAATAAGCAGCTGGCAAGCGTCTGGATCACGGCCTATTACCCATTCGTTTCCTTCATCTAAGGAAAGTACAAGACCTTTTTGAACACCCTCTTCTGCAACTAATTTGGCGACCATATGTTAACCGTTGTTATATCTTATCTTCGTATTGAGAATTATTTTAAATGATGAAGCGCTTGTTCGCGCCAGAATAGAGCTACATTGTAGAAATCTTGAAGAAATTCATTAAAGCTCTTATAATCAAGATTATAATCGATCATACGCGATAGCGTCAATCGATTTCCATCCTCTGTTAGGCCTAATACACAATTCCTAGTGGTCTGTCCGAACAAGTTTGCATCCATTATTTCAGCCAAAAAGGCTTCAGGATTTTCTTTGGGGCAGTCGCATAAAATGCATTGTAAAGAAAAGCCTTCAGCTAGCGTCCCTAGCTTGATAGAAACTTCTTCCTCAATAGGCAGACTAAAAATTCCTGGTGCTTCTTCTTGAAGTAAATCTTCATCAAGACCTAGATCTTTTGAAAGCTGGCTACAGAATTGTTTGAGATCGACCATATGGATCCATACCTTTTTAAATCATCTCTGATATTTTATGTACCAAAAATAATGCCAAAAATAAAGATTAAAAATAAATGATGACCTTTAATTTTGTGATGAGCTCCTTACAAGCAATAGGCTACGTAAAACCTTAGATTACGTAAAACCTTTAAAACGAACAAGACCATTTGTTTTATCAAAGGTGAAACCAAAAAATTTAACTTCTTAGCGTTTCTTTTGTGTAAGCAAAATAAAGAGATGATAAAAATTAAGCTAGGTTTTTTTTATGCTTTAGATAAGGGCCAATTGGATGAATGTTAGAGAATAGAGCTTTATTTTGCTTCTACAAAATGACTCACTATCCTTTCACCTTCCTTAAAGGAACAAGGATTTTTCTCAATTACTTTTGGTCAAATGGCAAGCTGCTCTTCTGTTATCTACTTAGTTGTTCATATGCTTGGTTTTAGATTTGGATAAAATTTTTTACAAGTTAGACTAGAAAAGAGTAAGTTTTATCATGCCTTTACATGTATGATTGCTTTTTATTTCTTTATAAAGAATAAACAATTTTAAATAAACAACTTGCATGTTTTTTAGAAAATGCCTTTTTATCTTTAAAGGATTTTTTCTTAGTTTTAAAGATCCTAAAGGGTAGATTTTTTTATTTTTATCTCTAAGCTGGTGATCAATTTTTTCTCTCCAGTGTGAGGAAAAGCAATTTACCAATTTTTTTAAGAGGCATGAAAGACTTTGAAGTTGCTTGCTAATTTATTAAATGTCCCTCTCTTTAAACGCTTTAATCATAAAAAGTTGGCCTATGAATCCAAGAGAATTCCAAGCATTACTTAATCAAAAGATATTTACTTCGCCCGAAAAAGATAAGGCGTGGACTTTATACAAGAAAGAAAGCCCACAAAAAGCTCTTGCCTTCTTACAAACGATTGAAAATAAATTTGGCTCTATAAGAAGAAGCTTGCTTTTGCACCCTTTACCGGTTCCTTATAAAGTTTGGGGGGAGAATTATATTGAGGCAGAGACAATAGCGCAGATGGATAGAGCTGCTCGTCTACCTGTAGCGCTAGCAGGGGCTTTAATGCCTGATGCGCATCTAGGGTATGGTCTTCCTATCGGGGGAGTTTTGGCTACAGAAAATTCTGTTATTCCCTATGCCGTAGGGGTAGATATTGCTTGTAGGATGAAACTGACCATTTACCCTCTCCCGGCGCACGTTTTAGAAAATCCTACAAGCGTGGAATATAAACATCTTTATTCGGCTTTATTAGATAATACTGTATTTGGCGCAGGCGCTGCCGGCATTCACAAAGGTAAAATCGATCACCCAATATTAGAAAAATCCCAGTGGGAACTTACCTCATTGACACGTTCTTTAAGGCAAACGGCTATTTACCAAATTGGTACGAGCGGGGGAGGAAATCATTTCGTAGAATGGGGTGAGCTAAAAATTTTTGAGGCAGAAAATCCTTTTAAGCTTGCGGCGGGATCTTACCTGGCATTGCTCTCACACAGCGGCTCAAGAGGAGTGGGTTTTAAAATAGCTGATTATTATACTAAAATGGCCATGGCCCAGCTGAAAGAATTGGACCATTCTGTTAGGCATCTAGCTTGGTTACCTTTAGATCATGATCTAGGTAGGGAGTATTGGGAAGCCATGCAGCTGGCAGGGCAATTTGCTTCTGCCAATCACCATGTTATTCACCAAAGAATAGCAGAGACACTAGGAATAGCTCCCATTGCTACCGTAGAGAATCACCATAATTTCGCTTGGCGGGAAAAGATTCATGTGCAGGGAAAGGAAAAAGAGGCTATCGTCCATCGCAAAGGTTCAACACCTAGTGGAAAAGGTGTGTTAGGGATTATTCCAGGAACGATGGCTGATGCTGGCTATGTGGTTGTAGGTAAGGGCAATCCAGATTCATTAAACTCGGCTTCACATGGCAGTGGCCGGCAAATGGCGCGCACTAAAGCAAAAAAGACGATTTCTTTAGAGCAACATCTCAATTCTTTATTAAAGCAGGGCATAAATTTAATAGGTGGGGGATTAGACGAATCACCTCAAGCTTATAAACCTATCGAGGCAGTCATGGAAGAACAGAAAGACTTAGTTGAGGTGATAGGAAAATTCCAGCCAAGAATTGTACGCATGGCCGCTGAAGGTAGCTTAAGCTCACTATCTTCATTGCCTCAAGGAATTGTAGAAGGTGAGTAATGGTAAAGATCTACAAAAATCTTTAGGTAAAGCAAGAAAGTTTACCTTAAAAAATAAATAATTTTCTTAAAAAAATAAGTTTTTGTATAAGGTGAACTCAAGAGAAAAATTTACCATTTAAGGATCTATACATGGAAGCTCCTCTTCAATCAAAACCTTTTTATGTGACGCCTGAGGGAAAAGAATTTAGCCAGTCTCACGTAAAGCTTAATATTAAAAAAGACAAAAAATGGGCTTACAAGCCTCATGCTGATTATCGTTTTGGCGATTCGCATTTATTTTATGCCTGCCGATCCAATCAAAAAGAAGCCACTTTATTCTTCCTAAAAAAGATGACGAATTGGGTTTTGTCTAGTCCTCCCGTCAATATAGACAATGAGTCCATTATTCACCTAGCTTGCCACAATGGAGATCTAGACATCTTGCGTAGCATGCTTGCGCATTGCCGTGGGTCACCGGGAATAAATAAAAAAAATGCTATGGGAAGAACTCCTTTAGCCATTTTAGCAGAAAAAGCTAATCGTTTAGGAGTTATGACTTTGCTTGTGCATGCTATTCGCACCTGGAAGTTTGATCCTACAGAAACGTATGATCCTTTAACAATAGCGATTAATATAGGTAGAGAGGACATTGCCGGGCTTTTTATCGCCTATGAAAAAAAATGGCAACATAACTCTTTTAAACGGCATTTAATAGAGCAACCAAACTTACAAAAATTATGGGATCATCCAGACACAGATCGCTGGGGATGTCTATTTAATAGCCTTCCTTCGATGATGACACGTATTCAAACTGTGATAGAAATGAATGACATTGAAGGCATAAAAGCTGCTATATCGCTTGATCATGAATTTAAATACGCCGGGTCCACTCCTAATCTTTTAAAAATAGCTCTCGGCTATAAAGATTCATCCCTGCTTCGTGTTTTAATCGAGCTGGGATTAGAAAAAGCTAAATTTAAGAAAGAAACTTTTATGCTCCATGCTGCTGCTAAATGGTGTGATTATGAGCTAATCCAGCGTATCAGCCAAAAATATGCAGAGAAGGGAAAGCTACAGAAAGTTTTGCAGACATATGATAGTAGGGGAGAGACACCTTTATATAAACTATGCGAGGAGCTGGCTAAAGAAGATGGTTTATCCGCAGCTGCAGAAGAGACCCTTAAATTTTTTTTAGATAATGGAAGCTTTATACGTTTAGCCTCTAAAACAGGTTCGCTGCCTAAAGTTGTTTTAAAAGGTAAAAACTATGATTTAAGAAGATTCTTTAGAAAAAATGCCGGCAAAGATAAAGAGGAGTTTTCAAAAATTTCTTCCGAGGATCTTTATAAGATTAAAAGGGAAGAACTTTTAAAGATGGATTCTGTTGCCCACATAGAGAAAGAAGGGATTAATCAACTGCTTAAGGAAGCTTTAAAATTAAAAGACCAGGATTTTGTAAGCCATCTAGTTTTAATAGGAGCAAAACCTGACCAAGAATGTTTCCTCATCGCTATTGATCATCAGCTTTTTTCAGTGGCGGAAGTGCTTTTAAATAATCGATACGGGGTTGTTCCTTTACCTGGTAGCCTCCCTAAGTTAGGCAAGGAGGGAAACTTTTTCATTAAGCACTGGTTAGAAAAAATAGGGGATGCTAGCCTGCGATTAAAAGAAGCTGAGTTTCAAGAGCTGGGGATTGAAGAAGCAATTAAAGAGGCTTCTTCCCTGCTCACTATTCCTCAAAAAATTATATATGCCGTGCGCTATCAATCTTCTTCAGTGCTAACCACTTTATTAAAGAGTTCTCCTCGTATACTTACCACTCTTTCACCTTTACAATTACAAGAAGTATGGAGTGTTGCCTGTAGTCGCTCAGTAGATGTCGTCCAAGCTTTAATAAAGGAAGGATTGGATCTTACATTAAAGGATGAAGAAGATAATGGTGGCTTGCATCTGGCTGCCAAAGCTCTTAATGTTGAGGTTTTAAAGTACTTTATCCAACAAAAAATGGATGTCAATGCTCTTAATAAAAGCGGCTTGACCCCCTTACAGCTGGTACAGGGAAAAGATCGTGATATAGATGAAGTTATTTCTTGTATTCAAGTGCTTCTGCAAGCAGAAGCACAAGGCCTTTCATCAGGGCAGCTTAAACTGATCTGGAATAAAGCTGAAAGTTTAGAAGATGAAGCCTATCTCCTTGACTTATTCCAAAAGATGCCCAATAGGGTGATTAGGTATTGTTTTAAATCGGGTGGTTGTGACACCCTTCATTGGCTTTTATCGAGTAGTAAGGCCCCTATCACCTTTACAGCTGAGGAAAGGGATGAACTATTAAAATTTGCTTATTTCAATGCCGATTGCTTGCGAATTATCCATGAGCAAAAATGGGTGGACTTGAATAGGATAGATGCTTCAAAAAATACAATCTTTCATAAGGCTGCTGAGCGTCAAGCTTTAGAGGTAATGAAGTATTTATCCTCTCAGAGAATAAGTAATATTAATGTAATAAATGCTAACCAACTAGCAGCAATAGATATCTTAGTTAAAGGAGAAGCTACTTCTAAGCTATGTGACACTATTCTTCATTTGATTGAACAGGGAGCAATCGTACAGAAACCGGCGACTATACAAACAATATGGAAAAATTTTATCTTAAAACACCCTTCCCAGCTTTATAAACTATATGAGAGAAAAATCCTGGCGCCTCTTACGGAAGAGGGAGATACTCCTATTCACTTTGCTACGCAATATGCAGGACCTGAAATTCTTCGAGAGCTTATCAGTTATCAATGTTGGCCTGTTGATCATCCGGATGAGTATGGCTACACGGCGCTAGATTTAATATTTCGTCAAAACTGGTGCCGAATAGAACAGGATACTTTTGAAAAGGTTTTTCTTTTGCTCAAAGCGGGTGCCGCTGTAAAGCAGGCAAAATCTCATGGTGGATGGCCTCTTCTTGCTATTTTTGATAAATTATGGACCGATAGTTTTAATGAGACGAACGAAAGGTGCTCGTGGCAAAACAATTGGGCGGCAAATGTAAATAGTTCTTCTAGCTTGCAAGATGGCTTACGAAGCTTTTGGGAAGATAGGAAAGGAATTGTTGACACATTCATTAGGTTTTATGCAAGTAATAAGGGAAATATTCAAGCTCTTCTCCATTATATGGATAACCAACATTGGGAAGAAAATGTGTGGTATTGCATTTCTGGAGGATATACAAAGCAAAATGTACCTTATGTAGGCACAGTGGAAAAATTTCTTCCTTCTATGGGGGGCATGACCCATCGTAAACATTCTATTAAACATACCTTACCTAAAATTTACAAGGACTTAAAGAAGATGATCTAAAGCATAGAAAAGGATATAGAGGGCTCTATATCCTTTTCTATAATAATCTCTTTATCAGCCGTTTATAAGAAAACATTAACGGCTAGAGAAGCAAAAAGCTGATGGCTTCTTAAGTCCTTTACCTTTCCTAAGGGTAAAAAAATTATAAAAGCTTGAACAGCTATAGAAGAGAATTAATAATAAGAAAGGGTGCCATCGGTAAACAGTCCTTAGAAGCCCCAAAAGGGGGATTCCATCGCTTGGCGTCTTTTTAGTTTAAGTTTTTGGTTCAGTAGATTATACGCTTTTAAGCTACTTCTTATATAACCCTGTACTTTATGAAATCCCTCTTATTAATTAGAGAGACATCTTTCAGAAGGTGGCTTATGTATATAAGTTTTTTTTAACGTATCAACCCTGTCCTAAACAGTACTTGACCTGACAAACATGAATTAACTGGCAGAAATAGTACCTGCCAGGTAATCCGTGTTTGTCAGGTCAAGTACTGTTTAGGACAAATTATGGCCTTGTTGCGTAAATGACCTAATAGTTGGTCTGTTTAAAAGCTTATCAAGTTAGTACCCATTGCCCTTGGGGCATTCCAAGTGCTGTCATCTTGTTCATCGCCAAAGACTTAGCATATAATTCTACCCGCTGATATTCTAGCTTCCTAGAGCGAAAATCTCCTCCAAAGCTTCTTTTAAAGCGGTACATTGCCGTTTCAGCAAGCGATCTTCTATGATAGCCACTAAGCTTTTTCCAAAGCTGCCTAGCCTCATCATCTCCTCCCAAGCCTTGAATGACTTTTAAGTTATCATTCCTTTTTTTCATCCAGGGTTTGTCCGTCTCGTGGCTTAGCCTTCCTCCTCTTCTTGGAGGCACTACAGGATCTATCCCCCGAACATAAGACGATCGATAGAAAGCTTGTCTATCATAAGCACCATCTCCATAAGTGGTCTTTACGCTCTTTGGCAGCTTGGGGATCATTTGGCTCGCCACTAAATCATCGGCTTTATTGCTCAATGTCAATTCACTCAAGATAATCTCATGCGAGTCTGGGCAAACGCTTAAGTGAATTTTTCTCCAAGTCCTCCGCTTTGCTTTGCCATGCTGGCGTACTTTCCACTC
>NZ_VJOT01000053.1 GCF_011087585.1 Neochlamydia sp. AcF84 | reverse complement strand
GCCCCCCCCCCCCCGCGAGCAAATGATCAGCTATGGCTGTGCCTCCATTTTCCAGGCTAGCATATTGGGCAGACACTTTTTGTCCGCCTTTGTAACTATAGCGGGTTAGCATTTCATAAGTAACACCCAATACATGAATTGCACGGATTTCTGCGTTTCTGTAGAATAAAGTAGGTTTTGGAGTTATGGCTAATACACACAAAGCACATTTAACCCTAGATATGGATCCAGAGGAACATGCGTATTTAAAAATAGCTTGTGCTAAGTTAGGGGTCACTATGCGGCAATTCATGCTTCTTGCAACATTTGAGAAGATGGAAAAAGTCGAGGATGATTGGCTGGCTGAAAAAGCTTATCAAACTCTAAAGCGCATTGAGGGTGGAGAGGAAAAAACATCTTCCTGGAAGAAAGCAAGAGAGCGTTTAATATGAAATTGAAATCTCCGAGAGCGCCGAAAAATTCCTTAAGAAAGTTCCCAAAACAGATCGCTCTAGAATTATGGAAAAAATTGGCATGTTAGCAGATGATCAGATGCCTTCAGGAAGCATTAAGTTACAAGGCCAAAAAACTGCTTTATATCGCATACGTTCGGGAGATTATCGTATTGTGTATTCCATCAAAAAAGTGTTCTAATCGTCCTGGTTGTTGAAATTGGACATAGGCGAGAGGTGTATCGCTAGGTTGTGGGAAGAACCAGCTGCTCGTGCTCTAAGGCAAATTTTCTCAAGCTTATGTCATAAAATTAGGATAACTATAAATGTCTAAATTAAGTTTTTTTACCCCTATAACTTATCAAACTTCTCCAAAGTCTACTGCTCTTTTCCTTCTTGAGAAGGTAGATAATTATTTTTATTTAGGGGGAAAGAAGGCTCAGGTAATTCAAGGTCGTACAAAAACAGGACAAGAAAAAGTTATTCTCTCAGAGACAAGATCTTCTGTCTTAGCAAGAGTGGGAAGATTTCTTTCTTATTTTACTATCATTATTCCGCTCATCATGCTTATCGCAAAGACTGCTTTGCGCTCACAGCATAGTTTTAAGCTCATCGATCCTAAGCAAAAACTTGAAAAAGGGATAAATATTTCAGAGGTTACAGCAGCCAAGATCCAACAACTTATTCCCAAGATCATTAGCAGAGAAGATGATGAAGCTATAAAATGGCTAGCAAAAGGAAATAATTTAGTTTTCAGAATTAAAGAAACCTCAAATGTTGTTTATAAAATGGCTCGCCCAGGGATTTCAGTTTTTCGAGGTGGTAAGTGGCTAAATTCTAAAGCCATTAGTAATGAGCGCTTTGATAATATGATTGAAGCGAAGAAGGTATGCTTAGCTAATGACTTAGGTCTATTAATTATACCTCATGGCAGAAAATTTGATGTTGAAGTCAGCGGAGTAGCTTACACACTCATTGCTGAAGAGAGTCTTGACTTTAATCCTAATGAAAGTGCACAGGAAGAACTTTATCATACATACTCTAGAGAATTAAATGAAACAGCACGCCAACTTGCCATCTTCGTAGCAAAGACAGGTTTTAATGATGTTACCTGGCGCAATATTCCTATTCTAAATGAAATTCCTGAGTTTCATGGCCCTAGACGTGTTGCTCTTATTGACCTTGAGCATATGAATAGTGCAATAAATGGTTTCCTTGGTTACTTTAACAAAAATGGTTTTCTTGGTGACTTTAACGGAAGTCGTGGTTTGGTTCATTGTGTATCGGAGGAACAGATCGACATTGTAATTGCAGAAGCTCGTAAACAAGGAGTTGCCATCTCTACAGTGCAGGCAAAAGAAGCTAAGGCCCGCCGTTTAAAAGAATTTGAAGATGACAAGCGGTTGCGTACTCTTTATACCGACAAAGGTGTGGTGACCGGCAAAGAGCCTATACAAGTTGACTTAGCCTCTTTGGGCTTAGATTTAACCGAAGAAAGTGATTTAAAATGGGAAAAGCAAACTGTTACTTTAAGAGAAGTCGCAGAAGATGTTATCGCTGAAATGAACAGACTTATTCAAAATAGTTCTGACCAAGCATCAACTAAAGGTAAGCGTTACTTTGTTTTAAACACAAGCAAAGATCCTTTTAGTATATATAGCACCCTTGGACTTCCTTCTGCTAAAGTGTTCATTACTGAGGAAGAAGAAAAGCAGCTGTGGCTGCGTCGTATTGTTCAAGCTCTGGTTGATAAAGGGCATATATTTAAACTGGACCAAGTCAACGGGCATGGCTATTTTATTCAGGCTTAGCCAGAAAAGGATGGATACAGGCAAAGCTTGTATCCATAAAAAATTTAGCCTTACACCTGAGAGGATCCAGTTTCATCTTTAGTAATGCTACGTTAATCTTTATTTCCATTTTTCCATATAAAAAATTTCATTTTCCTTTCCATCATTCACAGAAGAGTACAAATGTGCTAAACTACAGGAAAGGAGGGAAGGTATGACTGCACAGCAACATCATCACGAACATGCAAGAATGACCATAGATATGCCCTATGAAGAGCATAAGAGACTTAAAGCTATGGCAGCTTTTATGGGAGTCACTCTTAAAGACCTTATTCTTAGTTGTCTTAGAGATCATTTGCTTAGTGATAATGAACCAAACGATAAGACATTAAAAGCCTTTAAAGAAACGGATGAAGGAAAAGATTTAGTGCGTTGCAAGAACTTCAATGACTTTATTGATAAGCTTGGTCTCAAATAAATGCTCAAAATTTCTTATCGCAACCAATTCAAAAAAGAATTGCATCAACAAGAAAAACGAGGAAAAGACATGAAAAAATTCTTCGAAGTAGCTGAGAAGCTTGCTCGCGAAAACCTCTCAGACCAAAATACAGAAAACACAGACTCTTTGGAAAGTTTAAAGGGCAGTGGGAATGTCATATTGAGCCTGGCTGATTGCTTGTTTATCTCAAAACTGAGGAAGAGATCATTTTGAAAGAACCGGAACGTATTCTAATCTCTTTAAATAACTACCAAAGGCCGTCAATGAAACTTTCTCTTGAAAGAATATATTCAAGAAAAGCTCTTCTTCCTTCTAGGATGGCCTTAGGACGCATTCCATGCTTCCATGAAGCTTTTCTCTGAATAGCTGATCCTTCTGTTATCTTAGCCCCAGTTGGCTTTCCACCTTGTAGCCGGCATGGACAGTTTGCCCTAGCCGGCTTGCCTACGCGGTTAATGGTTATTCGTCCTAGCTTTTGCGTCGCATGTTTTCTCGAACATGGGATACCTTGCTTTATTGTTTCAACCTCAGTCTTGCTCAAAAGCGCGCATGAGTACTGGTAAAAAAGTAGGACAACCTGGAGTTGAACCAGGGGCCGACGGGTGATGAGGGCGGGAGAACACCGACATACCCAATATTATTCAGCCGCTAGGCGTAATAGCGGCAAAGGATTTAAAACCAAAAGGCTATTGAACTCTGCGGGATTTTGTTGGGAAAATCTGCATGTCAGTGAACCGCGCAATCAATTCCTTATGCTATGCATGACCTCCGTGCGTGCCTGGTTGCCCAGTAAGCCATTAAAAATTTTTCGCGACTTTTCATGTTTTTGTTTCCTTATTTCTTTATTTCTGGTATTTTAAAAATAAAGAACGATGGAGGGGAATTATGTCTGCAAAAGGTCATATGTCCAGAATGACTATAGACGTTCCGGAAGAAGATCATAAAAGGCTTAAAGCTCTTGCCGCAGTTTTAGGTAAAAGCATGCGGGAGATCATTATTGGATGGATACACGAACATCTTTATAGTACCAACACTCCAAATGCTGAGACCCTTGAAGCTATAAAACAAATTGAGACGGGCGAAAATCTAGTTGAAAGCGACAATATCGATGATCTCTTCAAAAAACTCGGTATCTAGATGCTTAAACCTATTCATCTACGCCTGTTTGAAAAGGAAGTAGCCAAAACAAAGAAACGAGGCAAGGATATAGAGAAACTCAAAGAAGTGATGAGGCTTTTAACTTTTGAAGAACCGCTGCCACCAAAAAATCGCAATCATAAGCTAAAGGGTGATTATGTGGGTTACTGGGAATGCCACATTGAGCCTGATTGGCTACTGGTCTATAAAAAGACAGAAACGGAAATTATCTTTGCAAGAACAGGTTCTCATTCGGATCTTTTTTGAAGTGAAAAACTAATTTTTATACGATGATTATGATGAATAAAGGCGTGGAAGTTATCACAAATTATCAAAAGAAACATCTACTGGAGGAAACTTGGTATCATCTTACCATCCTTTAAAATCAAAATGCCACCATTCAGTTGAGAGTCCTTAAAGCCCGTGCTTCATCATTATCTATCTAAGCAATCCTCTGTTATAAACCGCAAATTCTAAAACGTTGGAGTAATCGCTGTGTGCTCTTTCTGTAAAATCATCAAAGTCTTTGTTGGCATTTCTAACTCATATCTATAACCATCAACCAAAGTAAGATTAGCAGCTGCCCATCTAGACCGATACCTCAGGCCATTCAAGACTCTCCAATAACAACAGGAAGGGGTTCATCAATAAGAACCCATTTTTTATCTTGATCTGCCTTCTCAAACAATTGCATGTATCCGCCCTTCTCCTCCCAACTTTCAGTAGTAACGACTAATAGCTGTAAATGGCTTTCCATGCTGTTAATAGCAATACAGTAACCATGGGAAATAAATGCTATGAGAAAATAAATGGCTGTGAGTAGTTTCACTTAAACATTTCTGAAACATCTTTAAGATCTTTTTCATAATGAAGATAATTGACATATGCTCTCTCGACTTGCCAATCACCGCCCCATTTCCAACCTCTTTTAGTAAAGGCTTTGTAGCAAACCGTATCTGGACAAATCATACCTTTAATACGGTTTCCTTTATCGAGATAGGGATGCTTGTTTCGGGGATGAGTAGTCATCCTCTGCAATAAGGGGTGTAAAGAGGATTAATGTCGATTGCTAACCCGTAACTATGCTTTGAAAAAACATTCGTGACACCAGCTATCAGGCGAGAGCAAAATGAATAGCTATTGTTACCTTGCGCAGACCATTAATCAATGCCTTCTTAAACGCCTACGAGCATCATTTTTTTTAAATGAGGCAACCTTAATGCATATTTTCGTCAAATTCCCAATAGCTAATGGAAATCTACCGTGAATCTTCTATGGGCACAGGATTATTTTTCTCTCCAAGAATAAAACATCTGTTCAAAAATTTGGGTTGTAATCGGTGAAATTATTCTCTCAAAAACGTTCGCAATCAATTGATAAAATAAAGACAAAAATTAAGCGATCAAATATCTAAGCATTGTTTTTTTTCCTTAAGGTGCGTGCTGTTCGATAAATCCATTTACCCGAACCATTCCATTCCGGATCAGATAGGCTGCTAATATGGATGTAAGGAGCATTTTCCGCGACGGTAGCATGAATAAATTGGCCAGATCCTATATACATTCCCACATGGCGAATTTTATCCTCACTTAAGCCAAAAAATATCAAATCACTAGGTAGCATATCGTTTATTTCGATTGGTGCCAACCCTTCCCACTTAACCTGATCCTTAGCATCTCTTGGTAGATACACGCCCATTTGACGATATAACATTTGAACAAAGCCAGAACAGTCGTATCCGAAGCTAGAACGACCTCCCCATGTATAAGGCAATCCTAAAAATTGGAGGCTAAATGGCACAATCTGATCACGACTAATGACAGCCTGATTTAAGATAATGTCGCCACGTTGAATAAATGCCTCGCGCTCATCAAACATAAGAACCTTAACCCACCGGCTATTGTTGTCATTTCCGAGATCGATAACTTTTAAGACACTTTCAAATGGGATTGTCAATATAGGACCGTAGATCGTATCGGGTACATGATAAAGATGCGCCATACAACGATTGACCTTTGCAGTTGCACAAGAATTTTCATAAAAATTGTTTTGCTCGTGACAAAGCTGATTACTCTTGACCCAGCCTTGGTAATGATCTATTGTTGTTTCTACTTTTGTCCAATCAAGGTTTTCTTCAATCACATTCACTTGCTCTGAGAAATATGCCTGAGAAACAATTTCAGACGTGTCCTTCGGAAGTTCTCTCATATTGGTGACGGGAACGTTGATGTAGTGAAACAAAAGTGTAGAAGCCAAAAACACACAATTCATCATTTCATGCTCCATTCCATTTTTGCTACAAATCTTATCATTTGGGATTCGCCACTTACAAGATGTTTTTGACTGAGCATGCTAAAGAGATGTTTTTTCTAGATGAACTATCATGCCTTTTGAATATTCTGGAAAATCGCTATAGTATCTGTTCTTTAGTTGCGACCATACTTTCCAGCATTTAATGCATTTTGAAGTCTTTTCTTTAGCCATACCATTGAGAAGAGGTCTATCAAACAACCATCTCTCAAGTTCATTAGATTCTTGCAAATCAGTCGAGCCATGAAGCCAACATCTCGAACTTTTGACTCCCCACTGAGCATCCGAAAGTTGTTCAAAATCAAGTTTATCCTTCTGTGCTATAATCCAAAAATCGCGAAACTTCTGCAGCTCCGATTTCAGGTCTAGTAGTATAGATTGTGCTTCTTCTATAGATCTATTCATGCCCTTTCCTTCACTTGTTGATCCATGGTTCATATTGAACCTCTATGCATTCTGCTCCAATGCTTGAGGTATCTCCTGAGTATTTATGATTTCTTGTACAGCTTCGGTTTTCTTGAGATTAAACTTCTTTACAATACCCTCTGAATCGTGCTTGGTCATTTCAGCTTGTATATGGGTATAGCGGTCTAGCATTTGCAAGGTTCTATGCCTCATGGCTGTTGATAATTCGATAGTGCTAGCCCCTTGCTTAGATGCTTCTGTGGAATAGGTGGGGTGTAAATCATGAAAGTGTACGTCGTCCAACCCTGCTTTCTTTGCTACTACTTGCCAAGCTTTTTGATAACAATCTTTCCGAAGGCTGTCTTACTCGCAAATAGCAGGGGTTGAGTTGGATTGTCGATTATGAGTAAAGCCCTTTCCTTCAAAAGAAAGTTGCTATTCAGGTGAACGAGTGCATAAACTCCTAAGCGTACTTTCCAGTATTCCAGGTGTCGAAGCACATCCTTGGCAGACTTTAAGTGATCCAAGATTCCGCCAGCCTTGTAGCGATCGACTAGCTCCAGGAACGTGCCCTGGTAATTGACTCGATCAGACTTATACTTGCCAGCTTTGATTTGCCGTTCAACAGCTTGCGCCCAGTCTTCCGCTCCCTTATTTAGGATTGAGTGGTTTTAGGATCATAAAGGACCTAGCACCTGAATACTTCAAAGAACAACCAAAAAATAAACAGAGAAAACTGCTCAAACTTTTTTGTCAATGGGAAATCAGGGAAAAATCTTCGACGAAATGAAATTTAGAAATGAAGGAGATGGGATCTACGCTTTTAAGCCCCAACCTGATCGTTATCTTGGCTTTTTCTTCAAAAGCAAAAAAATTATAGTGACGAACGCTTTTGTAAAAAGTTGCGCAATAGCAAAAAGGCTGTTATGGAGGTATTGCGGAAAAAGTGGAGGCGGGTAGACGCATTCAGAACTTTTGATTAGAAAAAGCTTGCTTTAATCTTGCCAGTTCTTCCTGAATATAAAAAAAATCTATAAAGCTGGGTTTATAAAAATGCGAAACATCACGAATATAATTTAGTTAAATATTGTGAATAAGTAATTGCTAAGGAGACAAATTTTTAGCAATAACTTAAAAGCGAAGAAGAGTCATGAAATTTTAGAAGCTGTGGAGCTCAAAAATAAAGGGTCAGCAATATTTTACACAGAATTGCTGGCCACATGCCCTTAATTTTATAAAAAATTGAATTAATCGTTAATTATCAATTCAAATTTGCTAGTAGGGTATATCCGATGATGAGGAGTATAGTTCATTTCAAGAGCATATATTGTACAACCACTTTTTAAGTTTGATTCAGCTATTGTAATATCCACTAGCTGAGTATCTACGAGTGTTGCGGTTGGAACACTTTTACCGTCGCTAATAAGCCGCAACCTCGGCCTACAAAATTCTCCCAGCTCTGCAATAATATCATATAAATTTTCAACTTTTTCTTTGGAGGAGATGGAAATAGTTTGTACTAAATAACCCTTGCTATCAACTTTTAGAACATTAAAAGCTTTTTCTGTAATAAGATAATTAGTCTTCAGTTGTTTTTTGAATGAACTTTCTTCTTCTTCTCCTGGCAAGTAATGTCCACTATATCGAAGCATGCTTTGAATTTTGCCATCTTTAATAAAACATAAAGCAGCAAAAGCTACAGGTTTTCCACTAAAAAATGATGAGTGATGAAAGATGCCTCTTTCTTTAGGGGCGATAAACATACTTCCCAGGCGATCCATTACAATCATTTCGCCATCACCTGTTTCAGTATCTAAGGGTTTGCTAGAATTATATAAACTAAGATCTGTGTTATAAAATAGGCCGTTTATTATATAGACTTGTTTATCTTCAAGACCTTGTTCTGTAAAATATTTTATTTTTTCATCAGCATACCATTTATTCATGCTTTTTAACTTAAAATTTGGCTCTGAAAATTGAATCTTAAAATACTCTTTATCGGTCAGTTTTTCTTTGGACTATTCACTAGCAACTTGCTGTAGGATATTAATGTATCTTCTTCTGAAGTGAAATTCGTCATAAGCATGCTTTTCGAATGAGGTTTTGATACCGACAACTTCATTTTGCTTAAAACTTGCAGAATGGTTTGCAACTTAACCGGCTGGATTCACTTCTTCCTCCTAGCTATTTAGAATTAATAGCTTATAATTTAATATAAGACAATATTATAAATATTAGCATGATCTTACGATTAACTAAAGAATTACTTGACATTCTATTTGAACCTGCGACCAGCGGGTTATGAGTCCGCAGACTTCTCACACTTCACAGCAGTTATTCGCTGCCCAAAACAATAAGACAGCATGATTACACTCTTAATTTCAATTACTAAGTGTTGAGATTTATTGATGCAAATAAGATGACAGTGTGCCGCCAGTGGGCCGCCAAATTTCATTTTCTGACAAATCGTAAAAAAAGTAGTTGTCGCAGGAATTTTCTCACGATAAAATGTCTTTTTCTTTAAATAGCAAAACCTGATTTATGTATGAGAATAAAAAAATTAAAAGAACATCTGCAAAAATAAGATCAAGACTCCTTACTAGATGAAATCTTGACGCTTTACAAAACTTTTGACTTTGTAAGGGAATACTATGATTCTCGTTTAGAACCTCGTACACCCTCTGATATAGTGCAAAAATACAAGAAAATTTTGGAAGAACAGTTTTGCCCCAAAAAGGGTTTTCCTGAGCTTAAATATTCAGTGGCAAGAAAAGCTATTAGCGATTTCAAAAAAGTGTGCGCTGATTATCTAAGTATTCTTGATCTTCAGCTCACTTATGTTGAATATGGGGTTAAATGCACCTTAGATTATGGGGATATTGACGAACGATTCTATAATAGCATGGAAAGCATGTTTGAAAAAACCTTGAAAGACATGGAAGAGTATGGGGTCCTAGAAAATTTTCAAAAGCGTTGTTTAAATATCCATGCTCAAACTCAAGATATGGGATGGGGGTTTGGGGACGCCATTGAGGGCTTGTACAAGGATTTTTTTGAAAAAATCCCTTAAATTCCTTTTATAATTACACTTTCAGCGCATGGAAATTTATGTTGCCTGTAAAAATGGTTCATTAAAAATCAAAAAAAAATTGGAAACATTATTTAAAGAATTTAACCAAAAAATTGAAGATCGCCTTGCATTGAAAATTATCGAGATGCTTACAATTAAGTCGGAACGAGGTATTACTATTTACAAGATACGATGACTATACCATTTAAGGCTAAGTGTATCCAATTAGCCAGCAAATCCCCGCTGAAAATAGATGAAATTAGTGCGATTATTGGTATGGGCGACGGAGAAAATTGCGAATACGATAGGTTTGCACAAGTGAAATGGAAAGATAAAGAAACACTTTGTGTACCATTGAAGCAGATGAAAGGTATTAATGTTGGTAATAAAATCAAGTAAGCATGAGAGGATTGGCCTTATTGGATTTTTCAAGGATATTATTTTTAATCACGCCCTATTGCATATTATCCCAATCATTGCTTGGAGAGGATAAATCAGATAACATGAATCAAATCATCAGACATGGAGCTTATGGAGTTATATTTCAAGATTCCCAAATTCTCCTCACTCAAAAGCAATCAGGACCTTATGAGGGATTATGGGGGCTTCCTGGGGGTGCTATTGAATTCGGTGAAACGCCAGAAGCAGCCCTTAGACGTGAGCTACTGGAAGAAGCTTCTATAGCCATTTCTAAGTTAGAATTTTTAAGTATAGTAACCTCTACTGGCCACTATGCTAATAACGGTGTTCTATATGGATTCCATCAAGTTGGCCTTCTTTATAAAATATTAGGTTGGGAGAAACAGCCAGGCTTAGTGCCTCAAGAAGAAAACCGTTGGGTTAAGCTCACTGACATCCTTCAAAAGGAATTAACTCCATTTGCTCTTCATGCGATCTTTAATCTACCAACAAGTGAAACATGGAGGCCTCATAACAGCATTAGGGGCAAAGTAATAGGTCTTGCAAAACACGAAAATCAATTGCTTGTCTGCGAGGTACTTAATGGTGATGGCCTTTTAAAAGGATGGTGTCCCATCGGAGGTAGTATTAAATTTGGTGAAAGTGCTGAAGAGGCTCTAAAGCGCGAAATTTATAAGAAGCTTGGATGTAATCTCGTCATTACAGGTGAACCTATAGTCTGCGAAAACATCTTTGAACATCAGGGGATTAAAAGACACGAAATTATTTTTACCTTTCCCATTAAGCTTTCAAATGAAACAATCTACACGAAAAATCGTTTTCAGCTTTATGAAGATAGAAGAGGTGCTCATTGGGTAGAATGGATTCCAATTGATCGGTTTGAAAGAAGTGAAGCCCTACTATTTCCTTCAATTATAGTAGACAAAATCGCAGAGATCTAAAGTCACTTGATTGCAAGAACTTCAATAAATATGTCGATTTGTTTAAGGAGTACTAATCGCTGAAAATCGATACAAAGTTACTCTTGATATGTGTGTACATGTTTTACAGAGAATTCAGGCAAGGAGATGGAGTCCTTCATTGATGCTTCGCCATGAAAGTACTTTGCATAGGCATTTCTATTCGAATAGTAAGCCATTAAATCCTTTTCAGGATTAAATACAGAATTTTTGCCTCATGCTAATGTATAAGGGCATTTTTTTAAATAATGGGATCGAAGAAGTACAAAAGCTTTTCCTACTATAGAAATAATTCGAGGTCTACCATTCTTTGTCTCTTTTAGGTAGATCTTTTGTCGATCAAAATTAATACAATCCCATGTTAATCCCAAAATCTCTTCTTGTCTCATCCCTATAGTAATGACCAAAAGCACAACAGGCAACCCATGTTCATTACGGCTATTTTTACATCTTCTAATAGTGCAAGACATTCGCCAGAAGAGGCAATCTTCTCCCTTCCTTTTGATTCTTTAAATTTAGTTACTCGTAGGCAGGGGTTATCATCAGTCATCCAACCGCATTCACGAATACCATATGCCATGACCGTTGAAAGCGGGGCCAAATAGCTCTTGACAGTAGCAAGAGAACGTTTAAGGTGTTTTGATGTTTTCGCTTCAGCAAGCTCTTGACACCATTGAGCAATCAAATCAGGTGAAATTTTAGTACACTATATTAGCCAATTTTATCATGTCACCAAGCAAGATGTCGCTGCATATTCCCAGCGTCTTTAGGCTTGATAAAAAGAGCGATTATTATGTCGCGATCAATAATATCTGTCAAAGTCTGCTGGCCTTTTTCTTTATCTGTAGGAGCATAACCTTATCGCTTACGTGCTTCTTCTATTTTGGCCCAATGCTTGGCCTCTTCTTTTGGAGGAAAGGTTTTAGATTTAGGAGGAAAGCCATCGCTTTGACGGATCATTACTCTATGGCAGAGGGCTTCATTTTTTTGGGGAAGTTTTTGAATCGTTGCCATCTAGCTCATGCTTCATTTTGGATGGTTAGCTTGAGCAGTGACAAGATTACTGTGATGATAATTGCTGGGATGTATAGGGCTGCGTGTGCCACGCACGACCCATTATAGTGGCTTGGGTTTTAATGATTGAGCGTAATCATCGTAAACTTTAAATACTGGATCTAAAGATTTTATAAAAAGTGGGGCAACCTGGACTTGAACCAGGGACCAACGGGTTATGAGTCCGTTGCTCTAACCAACTGAGCTATTGCCCCTAAGAAGTAAGTAGCATAACAAGGAAGATTTCATAAATCAAGTATTATTCAAATTTATTTGCTTTTAATGGCTAAATTCTACTTTCTCTCCCTTCAATTTTTTTTTACCAGCAAGTAAAAAATGACCTATAGTGGTGATTAGAAACTCAATATTGAATGAAAGCAAGGGTGCCTGTATCCTTTGACGATCAATTTTGAGCAATTTGATCAAGAGATGAGACAAACAAACTGCGTTAAGCCTATGCAAATGGGGAAAGGAATGTTTTTGGTCGCCATAGCCGCAAGGATAACCTTTTGCTCGCATAGCTCTACACTTATACCCTTTATTTTAAGAGAAGCACGAACACCTAGGGCAGAGATATTCTTAGTGATGCAATTGATGTTTATGAGCTAATCTTGTAGACTTAATCTCAAAAAGGAAACTGCAATGGCTCTTCCCCTACAAAAATTACGTGAAATTATTTTCCAGATGCTATACAGCTATGATATTGGAAAAGCTCATCAACAAGATATGATTGAGCTAATGATGAAAGAGTTAGCCGTTTCTCGCGCTTCGGTTATTATGGCTCAACAGAAAGTGGAGGAAATACAAGCTATCCAAGGCGAAATTGATGAAATGATTGCAGGTGCCTCTTTTTCTTATGCATTTGATCGTATTCAAACTGTCGAACGTAATATTTTGCGCCTAGGAGTTTATGAACTTTTCTTTGCAAGCAATATTCCCCCTAAGGTTGCTATAAGCGAAGCAGTCAGGATGTCACGAAAATTCAGTACTCCCGAATCAGCCAATTTTGTTAATGCCATTTTAGATACTTTGTACAAAGCACGAGCTGGTGAAGAAATAGACCTTCAAAAAATCTATAAAACTATTGAAGAAATGAATCAAAGCGAGGAAAAATCTAGCAGCCTTCCTTTAGAAAAAGAAATGGCTAAGGAATGAGACTGTGAATGATGATAAGCTATCTTCAAAGCTTCAGAATAACAAGCTACTAAAAAGCGTATGCACCTTCGGAATTGGAGGCGCTGCCCATTATTATCGAGAAGTCCATACGATTGAAGAGATGCAAGCAACTCTTATTTATTGTCATATCCACCATCTTCCTTTTTTTATTTTAGGAAAAGGGTCCAACTGCCTTTTTGATGATCGTGGATTTGCAGGCCTGGTGATTCATAATAAAATTGATTTTAAACATCAACAGCCAGAGGGAATCTTTCATGTAGGTGCGGGCTATAATTTCTCATTGCTGGGCTCCCAAACTGCTAGGGAGGGCTGGTCAGGCCTAGAATTTGCCTCTGGCATACCTGGCAGCGTAGGCGGTGCTGTCTATATGAATGCAGGTGCAAATGGACGAGAGACGCATGATGCTTTAAAATCCGTAGATTTTATCAATCAGCAGGGAGAATTAAAAACTTTTTATAAAGAAGAGCTTACTCATGCTTATCGCACCTCAATCTTCCAATCAATGCAAGGAGCTATTGTAGGAGCTACTTTTCAATTAAACCTTTCAAGCAAAGCACGCCAAAAGCAAATAGAAATTATTACTTATCGTAAGCAAACCCAACCTTACAGCAATAAATCAGCAGGATGTATTTTTCGCAATCCTGATCGCCATTATGCGGGGGCTTTGATAGAAAAAGCTGGTTTAAAAGGTACCCAGCTGGGAGGAGCGAAAGTTTCTGAAATTCATGCTAATTTCATCGTTAATGCAAATAACGCCACCTCTCAAGAAGTTTTAAAACTTATTGAACACATAAAAGAACAGGTAAAAATTCATTGCAAGATTGAGTTGGAAAGTGAAGTACGCTATATTCCTTATGAAGTGGAACGCGCATGAAAGAGTTCAGAGCAGATCTGCATTGTCATACTACATGTTCTGATGGAACCTCTTCACCGGAAGAGGTCATTAGAATGGCCGCTGAATTAGGCTTATCCGGCTTATCCATTACTGATCATGATACTATTGATGCCTATAGCCAAGTCCTACCTCTAGCACAACAGTTAGGTATGAAAATCATTCCGGGCGTAGAGTTTTCTTCTTTTCAAGGAGAGGTAAGCGTGCATGTTTTAGCCTATTCTTTTCCCATCGATAGCCCTATTATTAAAGATTTCTGTAAAAAACATGTGGAAAGACGCCTTCATCGCAATCGCGAAATTTTAAAAAAACTTGCCGCCCATGGATTTCCTTTAGAGGAAGAAGATGTGTTAGCAGCCATGGCCGGCAATAAGGTTTTAAATGCTAGCAGAACGATAGGCAGGCCTCATATTGCCTTAGCTATGCTTAAAAAAGGCTATATTCACTCTATTCCTGAGGCTTTTAATAAGTATTTAGGTGAAGGAAAAAGCTGCTATGCCCCCGGCGAGTATTTTACGTTGGAAGATACCATTAATATTATTCATCAAGCTAAAGGGTTGGCTATCATTGCCCATCCTCATCTGGTGGATAATCCCCCCACTTTGAAAAAGCTTTTGGAGATGAATTTTGATGGAATAGAATGTTATTATGCTAAATTCAATCAAAAAGCTCATAAGCGTTGGCTTAAAATAGCTAAACATCGCCAGTGGTTGATTACCGGCGGCTCAGATTATCATGGAGCCCTTAAACCCCATATACCTTTAGGCTCTTCCTGGGTTACCAAAGATCATTTTGATATCCTAAAAGACCATTTTGATAAAGTTTCCTTAAATTAATGACTACCATTTTCCCCTCCTATAAAGAATTAATTAAAAAGCTTTTTAGCGTTAATAAACATGGAGGAATGAAACTGGGGTTAAATAATATGTGCAGGCTACAAAGGATTTTAGACTTTCCTGCCAGCCACTATAAATGCATCCATGTAGCAGGATCGAATGGCAAAGGTTCGGTAACCACAAAAATAGCTAAGGCTTTACAAGCAGAAGGTTACCGTGTAGGTCTATTTACTTCTCCCCATATTTCAACTTTCCGTGAAAGAGTAAAAATTAATGGCCAGCTTATTGATGAAGAGGCCACGACAACCCTTCTAGACAAAATATTTACACACATTGCAAACGAGCAAATCCCGGCCACCTTTTTTGAAATCACTACGGCTCTAGCTTTGGCTTATTTTGCCCAGCAAGAGGTAGAATATGCTGTCTTAGAAGCTGGATTAGGAGGCCGGCTGGATGCCACCAATATTGTTACTCCTAAGCTCTCTATTATTACCTCCATTAGTCTGGAACATACCGAGTATTTAGGACAAACGGTAGAGGAAATTGCTAAGGAAAAAGCAGGAATTATTAAGGTTGGGGTCCCTGTTATCATTGGCCCCCGCGTTCCTAGACCTGTTGTTGAAAAGATCGCCAAGCTGCAAAATAGCCCTTTAACTCAAGTAACTGGTAATTTTAGTAATTTTGATGAGGAAAATAACGCGATTGCTAAGGCAGCTTTGCAAACACTTGCTGTCTCTGAAGATTCTCTTCAGCTTGGTCTTAAAGCATTGCCGCCTTGCCGACTTGAGCTTGTCTGCCAGGCACCACCTACACTTCTTGATGTAGGACATAATCCGGATGGCCTTAGCCACCTTTTTAAGGCCATTAGACAAAGGTATCCCCACAGGCCCTTACGGATTATTTTTGGTTTATCCAAGACTAAAGACGTAGAGGGTTGCTTAAGAGTTCTTAAAGAATATGGGGAGCATTTTCATTTGATTGAGGCTTCTAATGGTCGCGGCGTAGAAGTTGCCGTTCTTTACCAAAAAATGATCGAGCATCACTTTCCTTTAAGCTCTATTTCCATTGACACTACCATCCCTTATACCACTCAAAAAGCCCTACTTCTTGCTAAACAGCATCAACAAGTTTTAATTATTTGTGGCACTTTTTTTATTATGCAAGAAGTACGTGCCAGCTTAAAAATAGAGGAGCCTACGGATGACTACGATCTTAACGAAAGATAGCCCTTTAAGCTTTTTAGTAACTTGTAGGATCTAGCTTTACTTTACCATAGAAAACTTTATAAATAACAATGGTGTAAGCTACCACAAGAGGAACTCCTATGGCCGCTATTAATAATAAAATTTCCAAGGTTTTTGCTGTAGACGAAGAGTTATAAATGGTTAAACTTAAAGCCTGAGGATCGTTAACAGCGCGCACCACGGCTGGATAGGTACCTGCTCCATAGAGAGCCATTAAGCATATTATATTTCCGCACGAAGAGAGAAAAGCCCAACCCTCACGTCCTTTGGAGATTTCTCGAGGGATATTGGCAATCAAAAGCACATTGATAACGGCAATGATAAAAAGATCTTTGCGACTCCTTACGCTTTCAGCCATATGAGGAAAATAGATTAAAGTAGCTACGGTGGTAATGGCATAAAGAACTATAAAGAAAATAATCGCAGGATTGACTTTTTGACGAAGTCTATCGTGCAAGGACCCTTCAGTTTTCATCACCAGATAAATAGCTCCATGCATCATAAATAGCGCTAATGCCATCATGCCTACCAAAAGAGCATAAGGATGCAATAATGTCCAAAATGTGCCTATAAATTCTCCATTCTCATCTAAAGGGATTCCTACAATCAGATTGCCTATAGTTATTCCTAAAGTTAAAGAGATAATCACACTAGCTATAGTAAACATGCTATCCCATGTCCAACGCCACCATGCCATAGGTTGCTTACTACGAAATTCGATAGCGACGGCGCGGAAAATTAGTCCTGTAAGTAAGATCATAATAGGAGTATAAAAGGCTGAGCATAAAGTGGCATAAACTTGGGGAAAGCCCGCAAAAAGGGCCCCTCCTGCGGTCACTAGCCAAACTCCATTGCCATCCCATACGGGAGCTATAGAATTAAGAATAATGCGTCGCTCGTAATCATTTGCGCCCACTAGGTGCATCATTCCCACACCTAGATCAAATCCATCCAAAATAGCATAGCCAGTTAGAAGGATAACAAAAACCATGAACCATATAACTTGTAAATTTTCTAAAGCAATCATTCCTTTTCCTTATCTTGGGTAAAAACGTCTTGAACAAGTACATATTGCTGATGATAGGGAGTAGAGACATCTCCAACCGCTAGGTCCATAGGACCATGTTTAAACTTTTCATTGAGCATGTAAACAAATAGAATAAATAACAAAGTATAAACAATTCCAAATAGAATGATCGAACCTAATACTTGCTCTGCTACCACAGATTTAGAAAGGCCCTCAGAAATTCTAAGCAAGCCCTGCACAATCCAAGGATAGCGTCCCATCTCCGCCGTTACCCATCCTGCCTGATTACCGATTTGAGGAAAAAAAGAAGATGCCACTAGAAGACGGAGCATCCATTTTTTCTGAAATAAGGTTCCTTTGCGCCACAAATAAATAGCTAATAGAGTGGTCATCATCATACAAGCCCAAGTGGCTATCATAAGATGATAAGTTTGAAAAACCACAGATACGCGGGGCCAATCCTTGCGGGGAACAGTGTCTAAACCTTTTACCTCAGCATTAAAATCACGAAAAGTTAAAAAGCTTAATAGATAAGGAATTTTGAAGCCATAATCTAAGGTTTGTGTCTCGGAATTGGGAATGCCCCAAATAGATAAGGGTGCCCCTTTTTGAGTCTTGTAAAGGCCTTCTATTGCGGCCAGCTTAGCCGGCTGGTATTTGGCAATTATACGAGCGCTCGTATCCCCTGTTATTAATTGTAAAATGCAGGCAACTAGCGCCACACTCAAGCCAATCTTTAAAGAATTTTTAGCAAATTCATGATGGCGCTTCTTCAAAATATAATAAGCCGCTAAGCTGATCACCAAAAAAGCTCCTGCCAACCAGCATCCAATAATAGTATGAAATAAGCGAGTCATGGAAGAAGGATTAAAAACCATTGCCCAAAAATCGGTAATCACTGCCCGCGCTTTGATTCCCTCTCCCTCAATCACAAAGCCGGCAGGAGTCTGCATCCAGGAATTGGCCACTACAATCCAAATAGCACTAAAATGTGCACCCAAGCAGACCATCCAAGTAGCAAAATAATGCATGCGTGGGCTTACCCGATTCCATCCAAAAAGAAGCAAAGCTAAAAACCCTGATTCTAAAAAGAAAGCAAAAACTCCTTCTGCCGCAAGGGCACTACCGAATACATCTCCCACAAAGCGTGAATAATTGGCCCAATTTGTGCCAAATTCAAATTCCATCACTATTCCGGTAGCTACACCCATAGCAAAAGTTAAAGCAAAGACTTTAGTCCAAAATTTGGCCATTTCCAAATAGATAGGATCTTTAGTTTTTATATAAATTCCTTCCATAATGACTAATATAAGGCCTATGCCAATACTTAGAGGAGGGTAAATATAATGAAACATAATGGTCAGAGCAAATTGGAATCGCGCTAGTATTTCTACATCCATTTATAAACCTTCGCTTTTTTTAAGATAAGCTCAGCTTAATGAAATAAAAATTTTCATCAAATAAAAAACCTAATGTTGTATGCTTTTATCGATTTTACCAAGGCAATAAAATGAGCAAGACCCAACTCATGGGCATTTTGAATGCTACCCCTGATTCATTTTATGATAAAGGTCGTTTTTTTGAGATAACTTCAGCTGTAGCCCGAGGACATCAGATGCTAGCTGAAGGTGCCGACATCTTAGATGTGGGGGGTGAATCTACACGTCCAGGAGCTCCTGTCGTTTCTTTAGAAGAAGAAATAAAAAGAGTAATTCCCCTGATTCGGCATCTAAAACAGGAGCTATCCATCCCTATTTCTATCGATACGATGAAACCTCAGGTGGCTGCCGAAGCCGTCGAAGCAGGAGCTACCTGGATAAACGATGTAGGAGGCTTTCGCCATTCAGCCATGCGTGAAATAGCGGCCTCCTCCGGAGTAAAATTATGTGTCATGCATATGCAAGGCACCCCTCAAACCATGCAAAATGCTCCTAGTTATGAAGCATCTATTATCGATCATTTAAAGCATTGGTTCTCTAATGTGGTTAATACATTAATGCAGTCGGGAGTTAAAGAGCATAATATTGTCTTAGACCCAGGCATTGGCTTTGGAAAAACCGTTGCCCATAATCTTGAAATCATACACAATTTGGCAGAGCTTAAGAAGCTAGGGTTTCCTGTCTTACTTGGAGTTTCGCGAAAGTCTTTCATGGGCAAGATACTTAACAAATCGACAGATGAGCTATTACCTGCAACCTTGGCAATTAATTCGGTTGCCATCCTTTCCCATGTAGATTTTATTCGTGTGCATGATATCCAAGCGCACCGCGATATCATTGATTTATTAAGTGTTTATAATAAGTAAAAAAAGCTATGCATATACTCAGTTGGTTTATTCCTGCTATTGAAATTGCTGTAATTGCCATCGTGGTTTATTATTTACTCTCTTTTTTTTGGAATACGCGCACGATGGACCTTTTATTCGGTCTGTTAGCAGTTGCTTGTATTTATGCCTTATCAATTTGGTTGCATCTGCCTGTGATTGAAAAGCTTATTCATTATTTTGTTAGTGTAGCGGTAGTGGCCCTATTAATCATCTTTCAACCAGAACTACGGCTGGCACTTTCCATGCTCAGCGTCAAAGGAAAAAAATATCGAGAAGTGACAGAATTTGATAAATTCTTGGATAGTATGGCTCAATCCATTTATCGTCTTTCTGAAAAACGTGTAGGAGCTTTACTTGTCCTTGAAAATCAAGATTCTTTAGATGAGTATGCTAATAAAGCTGTCATTATGAACGCCAATTTTTCATCTGAGTTATTAGAATCCATCTTTATTAAGACGACCCCCTTACATGATGGAGCTGTCATTATTCGAGGTACCACTATTCTCTCAGCAGCAACCATTCTTCCTTTAGCAGACGATAGTTCGCAACTGTCAAAATCTATGGGCACTCGTCACCGTGCAGGATTAGGAACAAGCCAACATACAGATGCGCTAATCATAGTCATCTCAGAAGAAACAGGTAAGGTAGCTATAGCAAGAGATGGAATAATGACTAGAGGCGTCAAAATTGATCGCTTTAAAGGCATTATGCGCAGCATATTTACGCCTCCTAAGACTACTATTCAATCCAGCTTTGATGCGATAGGACGCTTAAAAACATGGAAACGTTAATCTATAAGATATTTTTAGAGAATTGGCAACGTAAAATAGTAGCGGTTGCATTAGCAGTTATCTTGTGGTTATGTGTAAACTATTCTATAACCGCCACTAAAACTATCCTGGGCGTGCCCATAAGAATTATCAATTTGCCCGCTGATAAGACGATTCAGGGTTTATTACCTAATGGTATTTTAAATAAACGTATAGCTCTCACTTTAAGCGGAAGAAAAAATGTTATTCATGAATTGGAACCAGGGGATTTAGAAGTCTTAATTGACTCTTCAAGTATTGATCGGGACGAATGGGTGCTTCTCATCACTAAAAAAAATTTAATTAGCTTAAGTCCAGATATTGATCTTGCCCATAGCATTTCTAATGTGGAGCATCCGGAGTTTATTATTAAAATGAGTCGCCTTATCGCTGCAAAAATACCTATAACTATTCTCCCTCCAATTGGAAACAGCCCTCCTGGCTATGAGCTCCTGGATATATGGCCTCAAAAGCTTATACAAACGCTAAGTGGTCCTGAAGAGGCGATCCAAAGCTTGAAAGCACGTGGCTTGGAAGTTGTCTTTGACTTAAATGAAATTACTAAATCCGAATTAGATGCTATTCACAGTGCTCATCTAAATGCCCAAAATGATGAAATTAGCTTCCCTATTCCTAATCATTGGAAAGAAGTGGCCATTCCTTTTCATAATAATAGTTTGGAAGAAATTAATGATCCTGAAGCTCAACATTTACGCATCGACTTTTTAAGAAATGAATTTATTCCCATCGATAAAGAAATTCCCATTCGCATCTTTTACCCTTTAAAAACCTTAGAAGATATCAATCCTCAAACGTGCACTTTAGCAATTAGTGATAAAGTAAAAGAACGGCATGGAACAACCATTTTTACTCAAAAAATATTCACCAAAAATGTCAGTAGCCTGTTTATGGAGATTATTAAACCAAATATGGAAATTGTTATCAGCGCGGCCCCCAAAAATGAACGAGAAACGTTACTTTGGAGCTTAGAAGTTGTGGCGGCTGAAGATTTAGAAAACACCTATGTCGCTTATTTCCTGGGTGATCTGCTAAAATCTCTTTATAACCCCGACATTGCTCTCTCCCCCCAGCACCAAGAAACCTTGTTACGCAAACGTTTCCGTGATTATTTGCAAAAAATAACCTTATATTCTTCCCCCGACCAAAAGTTACAGATTGACAGCTATTGGGAAGACAAATTTATTAAGGTCAAAAGCTAATTATGCCTTCTACACGTTTTTTTCTTTGCTCCAGGCTACAGGCCGGCCAGGAAGTTATCTTAGAGGGTAATGAATTTCATCATTTAGCGCATGTCATGCGTTTAGAAGAAGGTGAGCAAGCTGAATTTGTTAATGGCGCAGGAACCCTTGCGATAGGTGTTTTAAAGCAGCGAGAAAAAAAACAGGCTAGATTCGTTATCGAATCTTTCATTCAACAAGAAAAGACTGGCCCTGAATTAATCCTCGCTCAAGGATTGCCTCGGCTTAATCGTCTAGATTTTATCATTGAAAAAAGCACTGAATTGGGAGCTACTCAAATCTGGCTATTTCCCGGCCAAAGTAGTGAGCGAAAATCCCTTACTGAGCATCAATTGAAACGAATGGAGAGTTTAATGATTGCCGCTATGAAGCAATGTGGACGCCTCTATCTTCCGTCATTAGTCATTAAGCCTGCACTTAATCAATGGAACTCATTGAAAATTCCTGCTTTCTTTGGAGATGTGCGAGAGAAAGCCCCTTTCTTTTGGCACATTCATTCTCCCGGTAAAGAGGCCCTTTTTTTTATAGGTCCTGAAGCGGGCTTTACCCCAGTAGAGATAGAACGATTAGGGCAAATAGGTGCGCAGGGTGTGAAACTTCATCCAAATATCTTACGTGCCGATACCGCTGCTTTGGTTGCTTTAAGCATTATGAGCCAATAGATAAACTCCGGCAGGCATTCTTTATCCTTCCTCTATTGGAGGGAGATTCTCAAAGCCATCAAACAGCTGTTGTGCTCGTACATCCCAAGTATGCTCCTTCATCACTTTTTCACGTCCTTCAGCGATAACTTCTTCACGCTTTAAAGGTTTTTTCAAATATTCTTCTACCCAGGTGTTGACCTCCGCCCATGCGTGCGGCGAATAAATAAGAATGTTTTGCTCGTGTTCAAAATTTCTTCTAATCCAGAGATTATCGCTGGTAATAGGTAGAGCTCCACAAGCCAAACCATTAAAAATTCGTTCATGCGTACCATTTTTAAAAAAAGGCATGCTATTTAAGCATATTTTACTTTGTTTAAGGATTTCTAGGCCTTTTTCATAATTAACGGCCGGATGAATAGTCACATTTTGCATGGTTCTTAGGCTATGTTCCCATCCTAAAATGGGCTTTTCACGACGCCAGCAAAGATCTCCAAAGACATGGACCTGCGCATTTTTTATAGAGAGAATAAGCTCTGTACGATCTTTTCCGCGCATGTAGTTATCGACATAATAAGCATAATGAATAATTTTATCTTCTAATTCATTCTCATTATCGCAAGAACAAGCTTCCTCTTGCACTATTTTTTTAATCGCTGAATAGACGGAAGTCTTATTGTCGCTTAACACTATTTCAATTGTCTTTTCTATGATTTCTATATCATTTTTTTTCATTGTCTGACGCCAATAAGCACGCAAGTTTTCATGATCATAACAACTGCCTAAAAAGACAACTTCATAGGGTCTTTCTTGGTTCATAGCAGGTCCCAATTCCCTTTCTACAGCATGGGCAAGAAAAAAAGTTTTCGAAAAATTTTTAGAATAAATATAGTCGCAATCTCCATGGTCTACGCAGGTAATGATAGTATTTTTGCTTCTGAGTACATCTCTATAATTGTAGGCAGGATCGACAAAGAAGGCCAGATGAGGAACTCCCGTATGATCTGAAATATATTTGCCATCTTCTGAGATCATAGAATTAAATGAGCAGGTAAAAATGGTTTCCTGAGGATTACTTGCCCTTATAAATTCTCTACTCTGCTGCTGCAAAGTATGATAATCGATAATGCTTGTTTCAATGCCTAGACGATTAAAAGCTTCGGCGAAACGGGCACAAAAGTAGCGTTTAGATTCGTAAAGATTATAGTTAGAAAGAAAGGCGATATGCATATAAGATACTCTCCCATTATTCTTAACTTGCTATAACCTCCAATATTTTTCACCCAAAATTTACCTATTTCCTCATTTCCTTTTTAACTCTCCTTTGCTTGGCATACTTTTTGCTAATTTCTTATTAAGAAATAAATCATAACCATTCACAGTTGGCTTTATTTAACAAATTTAATGAAAATTTTAATATTAATAATTATAAAATTAATAATATAATTATAATTATAAAAAGATTTACCCATAAGATCTAATTAAGTAGGGAGTAATTCTATGTCAGTTCCCATATTTTCTAAATTGTCAAACCCTGTGGCCTCTTCTCAACATGATAGCCCTCCCAAACTCAACGGTTTTACCTTAGCGGCTGATGGCAAATCAGCTATTAAAGATGTTAAGCTTCAAGGAATAAAACTAAAATTTGTGGTCTCACTGGCTGATTGCAAATCTCCTGAAGATCAGCAAAAACGTTTAGCTTCATTTAGTTCAGAAAAAATTAGAAAAGCAGCTAGCTTAGCCATAGGATTGGGCCTAGGAAAAGAAAAAGAACTCAAACAAGTGAGCTTTGAGCATACGGCTGAAAGCAACTTATTAACAGCGACTAAACATTATGCTGATCAAAAAACTAATAAAGTCGATTCTAAATATTTTAACACCCTTGAAAAATTGTTAAGTGAGAGAGGAGATAAACCGGGTTTAAAGCGTCTAATAAAGCAAAAAAAATTGTACGAAAAAACTGTCCAGGCATGGAATAAACAGGGGAAATTAGATAAAAAAGCTGAAAGCATGGTAACTGCTTCTACAAAGATGTATTCAGAAAATATTAAGAAGCAGGTAACCAGCCAAATGCCAAAACAAGAAAGAGTTTCTAAACCCTTTCCTCCCCTTCCTCCCCTTCCCCCCAAAGCAGATTCTTCTCAGCAGGAAAAAATAGCTGGAACGGTTTCTAAAGAAGCAGAAAAGCCCTCTACCTTATTAGGTGCAGAAGAAGCAAAAAAATTTCATGCGTTCGAAGAGGAATTACTCGCTTTAGATTTACAAACTACCGGGGAAATAGAAAATCCGACAGGTAAAATTCTTACACAAGTAGATCAATCTGAAATCAATAAAGAAGAGACTTTGCCACCTAGCGATAAGAAGAAAGCTATATCAGAAGAAGACCAAGCAATCTTTAAAAAATTTGCTAAGCTTTTAGATGAATTAAATGATGAAAATAAAGGCCTTACTCTTAAATCTAATGGGACAATTGAAATTGCAAAAAGGCGCATTTTAAGCTTAGGAAGTTTTTTTAACCAAGGACGCAGTAAAAGCAGCCAAGCGGCCCTATCAAAAATATTAGCTACAATAGATTCGACTCTCCGTAGTGGCTATGACCCTCTTATTCCTAACGACTCAGGAGAACCTTTAGATATAAGGAAGTTATACAATAACTTTATTCAAAGTTCATATGGTGAAAAATTGATTATGAATTCACCTTCTATGGCTCATATGATTGTTAATCATTCACTAGCAAAAATTAATGAAAATGATCCCGAAATGGGTAAAAAATTAGAGGGTCAGTTTACGCGTTTAACGGCTAGCGACGAATATGATGGAAAAGCCATCTTACAGTTTATTAAAGATTTGCCTTTCAGCGTGGCTATTGCTCAATACAAAAATTCTACCGACTCTACTTCTAGTGCGCACCTCAGTCAACCCACTACTTTAAATTTTAATCCTGTGCCACTCACTTCACAATTAGATCAAGTGATAAATGAACTTATTACTACCGAAAAAAGTTATCTTAAGAACATTCATTTGTTGCTCCCTCATTCTTCTGAAAATAATGTTTTCCAACAACTATTGGATCATAAGGTTATCTCAGAAGAGGAACATGCTATTCTAACGCAAGGATGGCAAGAGCTAGCCAAGCAATCTGAATCATTAATTGGGCAGCTTGAGGCTATGCAAAAAAGCTCAGCAAATCCTTTAGAAGCTTTGGCTACTATTTTTTCTGCAAGCAATTTAGAAGATTACATAAAGTCTACAGGAATATTAGTTATAAAAAATATTCAACTCAATCGTTTGATAACAAAAATTTCAGGAACAGCAGAAGGAAAGAGTATTTTGCAAGGCTTTGAGAATAAGCCTCCTTATGTCAATTTAGGCTCTATATTTATTGGTCCTGTGCAAAGGCTTCCTCGCTTAGAGATGTTAATGAAAGAAGTAAGTAAAAGAAGTGGCGATCAAAATTTAAGAGAAGCACAAGCAGTTGCTGCTTTGGAAACAAATATAAAGACGCAGTTAAACTTTATCAATTCATTAACTCCTACTTTATAATAAGCAAGATTAAAAAAGAAAAAGAGATAAATAGCTTAACTAGCTAAATTTAAAAGAGCTAGATAAGGAAGAAAAAAGGATAAGCAAAGCAAGATAGAGTAATAGGAAAGGAGAAAAGTTTTTAGCAGTGCTGTTTAGTAAAGAAAAAAAAGCTTGGCGGCGACCTACT
>NZ_VJOT01000052.1 GCF_011087585.1 Neochlamydia sp. AcF84 | reverse complement strand
AAGTAAAAGAAACTTTGGAGGAGATTTTCGCTCTAGGAAGCTAGACTATCAGCGGGCAGAATTATATGCTAAATCTTTGGCAATGAACAAGATGACAGCACTTGGAATGCCCAAAGGACAATGGGTACTAACTTGATAAGCTTTTAAACAGACCAACTATTAGGTCATTTACGCAACAAGGTCTTACAAAGGCAAAAGAAGTTTAATCCTATCGGTTGATGGCTTGTAAGATATAAACAGTTTGATCAACTTTCCATCTATCTAGGAAAAAAAGCTTTTTTAAAAATTAAGGAGAGGAGGAAAGCATTCTCACCAGGAACCTTCTCCATCAAGTAACTTTTAATCCTTATTAAGTTTGCTCTTATTATGTCAAAAACATTTAAAACTTAGATTAACCAAAAGCCTTCTACACAGGTTTCAAAGAAATCGATCTACCCTTATTTTTTTAAAGACTTCTAAATTTGCTATTGCAATAATGATGGGGGCGAGCCTATACGCTCCCCTGAAAATGATAAAAATAGTGCACCCTTTAAGGAAAAAAATATTACAGATAGGAACAGTAAAATGATTTAATCTAACCTCCTCCTGCATTTACGTCTAAAGAACATTTTAGCACAATTTTAAGCATTATTATATTTTTATTAAAAAAAATTAGTAAGCTATAAGGAGGCTTATATGGAAAAGAATTCAGCTTTAGACTTGTTTTTAGAAACAGGCCTTAGACATCTTTATAATGCTGAAAGAGAAACCTATGAAAATCTAAAGACATTAGCTAGCAAATCTTCCAACCAAGCATTAAAAGATGCTTTTTCTTCTCATATTTTAGAGACAAAAGACCAAATAAGACGATTGCAACAGACTTTTGAGATGCTAGACATTGATCCAACCTCTAGCAAAATTCAAGGAATTCCTAATTTTGCTGATAAAGGGAGGGAACTGATGAAAACCTTACTAGATCTTAATTTTACGGATCGTAGCAAAGGTATGGACGGCATTCTTAACGAAGGGAAAGAGCTAATCAGGCATTTTGCAGATACAGATTCTAACGATATTGCCTTGATAAGTGCTGCTCATAAGGTCGAACATTATGAAATAGCTTGCTATAATCTTATCTGCTTCTTGTGTGGACATTATAAACAAAAAGAAATGGTCAATTTAATGAAGCTTTCTTTAGAAGAGGAAAAACGTATGGGGGAAAAACTTTTGGAAATAGCTCAGCGTGAGATTAAGCTACCGGCTTTCCCCCCTAGTTAATCATCGTTTTGCCTAACCTAGAAATATGTGGGTATAGCTAATAGAAAGGACGCATACAGATTTAAAAAGCTGATAGCTTAAATGCTGGATGTAAGTCCTCCTTAGTACACAAGCTTAAAAACCAAATTTTTTAATTAAAGCAATCCAAGTAACACTTATAATGCAATTTTCATCATAGCTTATTAGAAAAAATTTAGAAGTGATAGATAATTATCTTTTATTCAGGATCTTTTAAGAATAGCATCCCTTAACCTCTGGGCTACGCCTAAAAGCTCCTTTAAATGCCAGATGGCCTAGCCAGCATGCTCCTTATGGCTCGTGCCCCGCGCCTCTTTCATCTCCTAAATCCAATTCTTGCTGGCCCCTATCATAATCGTTAAGCTCATCCACCGAACCTCCTTTTTCCTGATAAAACATTTTATCAAAGGGAAAAGGGGCCACTTGACCTTTATCGTAATTTTTATTTTTAGTCATTGCATAACCTCCTTTTCCACGATTAGGTACCGCTACATTTTATCAACATATCTTTAAAATAAAGAAATGTTTTAATTTTATAGACGTCAAACCATTTTCATATAAGTGTTAAAGGAAAAAACAGTGCTCTAATAACGCTATGATAATCCAGGCCTTATTTCTAAAGACATTATCTGAATTAATTTATTGCGTTATTCTTTTTACTCTCATGTGTATCATGGCTAAGTAGAGGAACGCTTGGCTAGTGTTTGGTAAGGCCTCATAATCCTTACTTAATCTGAGGCATTTGCCAAACCAGGCAAATGTTCTTTCTGCTATCCATCTTTTTGCTTGTAGATGAAATCTTTTTAGCTTAGATCTTTTAATGGCTGTTAAATCAATACCCTGTAAAGCTGCTTCTAATTCATCTCTTCTCCCCTATACCCTGTATCGGCAAATATTTTTTTTGGCTATAGAGCTTTTTCAGGAAAAAATAAAGCAGCACCTTTAGTCCATCTCTACCATTGCAAGTCGTGCTGCTTACTACAGCTGCTATTAGCAGTCCCAAATAATCTACCCCCTATGTGTCTTTTCCTACCTTTAACTTTCTTGCCGCCGTTGCATCCGCTGAGCCCTTTTTTTCAGTTATTTTGACGCTTTGGCTATCGACTATAGCTGCACTTAAGTTCCGCTAGCTTGCCTTAAGCTTTGGCGAAGCGATCACCTTAAATAAGTATTAATTTGTTCGAATAAATGACTCTGTCTCCATCTTAAAAACTGAGAATAGACCGATTTCCAAGGAGGAAGATCATAAGGAAGATCTGTCCATTGGCAACCTGTCCTTAAGACATAAAAGATGGCATTAAGCATCTCTCGTTTAGGGTGCTTAGGTGGCTTACCGGCTTTTTTCTTGCATATTATTAAGTTCAAGCACCTGCCGTTCTCGATCATTTAAATCGTTAGGATAAGGTTTTCTTATCATATTAGGCTTGCTGATTAAACAGCCTATATTTTAATCAATTTTAATAATTTAGAAAATGTCGCTAAGCAAGCTCAAACTAAACTACGCATTTGTAACGACAAGAAGCTTTTCTCTTTTTCTGCAGATTGCTATGCTGGCAAAACAACCTTTCTCGACAGGAAGAAGCTAGGCGTATTGTATTTCATCATTCGATAGGAGAATTAAAACATTGCGCCCAAAAGAGTCGTTTTTCTCAATAAGTCAAAGAATCAATTTCATTCTTTTAATCAAAGCAGAATTGCCGCGTCACTTAATCTCCAAAAACTGTGGTTGCTCCTAAATGCTTGAAAGGTCTCCCCCTTTTCCTTAAATCTATCTGAAAAAAAAGCGAGGTAGATTACCTGTGAGTTGCTTTTCATTGATAAGGATACGAATTCGTTTGACTTGCTTTTTAATTTTTTTATATTGTCTTTAAAAAAAATAAAAATGCTGAAAAAGTCACCACTACCCAAGAAAATAAAATGCATCCTATCGCCTCCACATCTATTGAAAGCTTGCCCAATGAATTGCTACTCCCTATCTTAGAGGCTTGCATAGTTCCTTCCTTATTTAGCGTCTGTAAAAGATGGCATCATCTGCTGGCTACTGAAGTCATGCTCCCTCTTTATAAGCAAATAGGTAAAGTGCATGTTCCTCAAGGAAATGTTAAGGAGCAGGCTCTTATTGTAGATAGAATTTATAAGCTAAAAGAAAAGCTTTCTGAAGCAGCAAAGATAAATGCAATCTTTAGGCGAATCTTTACTTTAGCTAGTTCTCTTTCTCTTCTAGAATTTAAATGGAAGACTGAAGAGAAAAAATATTTTACTTTAGCTAACTACTCCTCTTATCTGCTGAATATTAATCGCTTTTTACTTTGGAAAAAACTTCCTGGTGGGGAAGCATACTTGAGCCGAGAAGAAATTAAGCACTTGCCTCTAGAGAAAAAAGGAGAGTTACTTAGAGATTGGATTGAAGAAAATTGTAAAAACATCACGACTTTAAATTTATGTGGAGCAGGCTTGACTTATTTACCTCCAGAAATAGGCCAGTTATCTCAGCTGCAAACGCTTAAATTAAATCAAAACCAGCTTAACACATTGCCTGGAGAAATCGGGCAGCTGTCTAAGCTGGCACGACTTTACTTATACCAAAACCAGCTCACTACTCTGCCTGCAGAAATAGTTCAATTGTCTCAGCTGCAAGAACTTCGCTTAAGCGAAAACCACCTCTCCAGCCTACCTGCAGAAATCGGGCAATTGTCTCAGCTACAAACGCTTGACTTAAGAGAAAACCAGCTCACTACTCTACCTGCAGAAATAGGTCAATTGTCTCAGCTGCAAGAATTTCGCTTAAGCGGAAACCACCTCTCCAGCCTGCCTGCAGAAATCGGGCAGCTGTCTAAGCTGGCACGGCTTTACTTAAATCACAACCAGCTCACCGCTCTGCCTACAGAAATCGGGCAATTGTCTCAGCTGCAAACGCTTAATCTAAGCCAAAACCAGCTCACCAGCCTGCCTGCAGAAATCGGGCAGCTGCCTGAGCTAATACAGCTTTACTTAAATCAAAACCAGCTCACCGCTCTGCCTACAGAAATTGGGCAGCTATCGTAGTTGGAAACACTTGAATTAAATCAAAACCAGCTCACCAGCCTTCCTGCAGGAATCGGGAAGCTGTCTGAGCTAATACGGCTTAGCTTAAATCAAAACCAGCTCACCAGCCTGCCTGCAGAAATCGGACAGCTATCGCAATTAGGAACGCTTGAATTAGAGCAAAACCAGCTCACCAGCCTGCCTGCAGAAATCGGGCGGCTGTCTCAACTGCAAGAGCTTTTTTTAAGCCAAAACCAGCTCACCAGCCTTCCTGCAGAAATAGGCCTATTGTCTCAGCTGCGAAGGCTTAACTTAAATCAAAACCAACTCACCGCTTTGCCTATGGAAATCGGGCAGCTGTCTCAACTACAATGGCTTTTTTTAAGCCAAAACCAGCTCACCGCTCTGCCTGCAGAAATCGGGCAGCTATCGCAGTTGGAAACACTTGAATTAAATCAAAACCAGCTCACCAGCCTTCCTGCAGGAATCGGGAAGCTGCCTGAGCTAATACAGCTTTACTTAAATCAAAACCAGCTCACCAGTTTGCCTGCAGAAATCGGGCAATTGTCTCAGCTAGGAGGGCTTAACTTAAGCCAAAACCAGCTCACCAGCCTGCCTGCAGAAATCGGACAGCTATCGCAATTAGGAACGCTTGAATTAGAGCAAAACCAGCTCACCAGTTTGCCTGCAGAAATCGGGCAATTGTCTCAGCTAGGAGGGCTTAACTTAAACCAAAACCAGCTCACCGCTCTTCCCACAGAAATCGGAAAATTGTCTCAGCTGCACTGGCTTTACTTAAATCACAACCACCTCACCGCTCTGCCTACAGAAATTGGGCAGCTGTCTAAGCTGCAAACGCTTGACTTAAATCAAAACCAACTCACCAGTCTACCTGTAGAAATCGGGCAGCTGTCTAAGCTGCAAGAGCTTGAATTAAATCAAAACCAGCTCACCAGCCTGCCTGCAGAAATCGGGCAGCTGTCTAAGCTGCTACAGCTTTACTTAAATCAAAACCAGCTCACCGCTCTGCCTGCAGAAATAGGGAAAATGTCTCGGCTACGAAGGCTTTGCTTAAATCAAAACCATCTCACCAGCCTTCCTGCAGAAATCGGGCGGCTGTCTAAGCTTATCGAGCTTGAATTAGCGGAAAATCCTTTGAAAGATATTACCGTAAAAATAAGGCAGCGTTTTCAATTGTAGAATGGTCGTAAGCACTTTTTAAATTGAGGTGGGCTAAATGGAATAAAAAACTTTTAGCCATCTTATCTTTAAACAAGTAATCCGCACTTAAATCAAAAACATCTCACCAGTGTGCATGTAGAAGCAGTAGAAGAATTAAAACAAGGCACCAAAAGAGCCGTTTTTCTCATATAAGGCACAGAATCAATTTCATTCTTTTAGCCAAACCAAAATTGCCGCATCACTTAATCTCTAAAACCTGTGGCTGCTCCTAAATGCTTGAAAGGCCTCCCCCTTTTCCTTAAATCTATCTGAAAAAAAAGCGAGGTAGATTATCTGTGAGTTGTTTTTCATTGATAAGGATACGAATCCATTTGACTTGCTTTTTAATTTTTTTATATTGTCTTTAAAAAATGAAAATGCTGAAAAAGTTATCACTATCCAAGGAAATAAAATGCATCCTATCTCTTTGGCATCTATGGAAAGCTTGCCCAATGAATTGCTGCTCCCTATCTTAGAGGCTTCTGCAGTTCCTTCCTTATCAAGCGTTTGTAAAAGATGGCATCATCTGCTGGCTTCTGAAGTCATGCCCCCTCTTTATAAGCAAATAGGTAAAGTGCATGTTCCTCAAGGAAATGTTAAGGAGCAGGTGCTTATTGTAGATAGGATTTATAAGCTAGAAGAAAAGCTTTCTGAAGCAGCAAAGGTAAATGCAATCTTTAAGCAAATCTTTACTTTAGCCAAGTCTTTTTCTCCATTGGAATTTAAATGGAAAACAGAAGAAAAAAGAGGCTTAAGTCTTGCTAATTACTCTTCTTATCTCTTAAATATTAATCGCCTTTTGCTTTGGGAAAGACTTCCTGGTGGGAAAGAATATTTGAGACGAGAAGAAAGTAAGCACTTGCCTCTAAAGAAAAAAGGAGAGCTATTTAGAGATTGGATTGAAGAAAACTGTAAAAACATCACGGCTTTAAATTTATCTAATGCAGGCTTAACTTATTTACCCTCAGAAATATGCCAATTGTCTCAGCTGACAAAGCTTAAGCTAAGCCAGAACCAGCTCACCGCTCTGCCTGCAGCAATCAGGCAGTTGTCTCAGCTGCAAACGCTTGACTTAAGAGAAAACCAGCTCACCGCTCTGCCTGCAGAAATCGGGCGGCTGTCCCAGCTGGAATGGCTTGAATTAAATCAAAACCAGCTCACCAGTCTTCCTAAAGAAATAGGACGGCTGTCTCAGCTGCAAGAGCTTAAGTTAAGCCAGAACCAGCTCACCGCTCTGCCTGCAGAAATTGGTCAATTGTCTCAGCTGCAAGGACTTCAATTAAATCAAAACCAGCTTACCGCTCTGCCCGCAGAAATTGGGCGACTGTCCCAGCTGGAATTGCTTGAGTTAAATCAAAACCAGCTCACTGCTCTGCCTGCAGAAATCGGGCAGCTGTCTGATCTGCAAACGCTTTGCTTAAATCAAAACCAACTCACCAGTCTGCCTGCAGAAATTGGTCGGTTGTCTAATCTGATACAGCTTTACTTAAACCAAAACCAGTTCACCGCTCTGCCTACACAAATCGGACAGCTGTCCCAGCTGGAATGGCTTGAATTAAATCAAAACCAGCTCACCGCTCTGCCCGCAGAAATCGGGCAGCTGCCTAAAGCGCTGTATCGGCTTGAATTAAATCAAAACCAGCTCACCAGCCTGCCTGCAGAAATCGGGCAATTGACTCAGCTGCTACAGCTTGAATTAAATCAAAACCAACTCACCAGCCTTCCTGTAGAAATAGGTCTATTGTCTCAGCTGCACGTGCTTCACTTAAATCAAAACCAGCTCACCAGCCTTCCTGCAGAAATAGGCCTATTGTCTCAGCTGCGAAGGCTTAACTTAAATCAAAACCAACTCACCAGCCTTCCTGCAGAAATCGGGCAATTGTCTCAGCTGCTAGGGCTTTACTTAAATCAAAACCAACTCACCAGCCTTCCTGTAGAAATCGGGCAATTGTCTCAGCTGCTAGGGCTTGATTTAAGCCAAAACCAACTCACCAGTCTACCTACAGAAATCGGGCAGATGTCTCAGCTGCAAGCGCTTGAATTAGCAGAAAATCCTTTGAAAGATATTGCAGAAAAGATAAGGCAGCGTTTTCAATTGTAGAATAACAAGTACTTTTTAATTTGGAGTGAGCTAAAATGGAATAACAAACTTTTAGCCATCTTATCTTTAAACAAGCAATCCGCTTTCCTTCCAGCAACTAAGCAAGCTTAAACTAACCTACACATTTATAACGACAAGGAGCTTCTCTCTTTTTCTGCCGATTGTTATGTCTGGGAGAACAACTTTTTTTGATAGAAAGAAACTGGAGTATTGTATTTCATCATTCAGTAGAAGAATTAAAACAAGGCGCCAAAGAAAGCCGTTTTTCTCAAATAAGGCACAGAATCAATTTCATTTTTTTAGCCAAACCAAAATTGCCGCATCACTTAATCCCCAAAACCTGTGGCTGTTCCTAAATGCTTGGAAGATCTCCCCCTTTCTCTTAAATCTATCTAAGAAAGAAGGGCGATAGATCCTCTGTGAGTTGTTTTTGTTGATAAAGATACGAATTCGTTTGACTTGCTTTTTTAATTTTTTTATATTGCCTTCAAAAATAAAAATGACAAAAGTTCATCATTATCCAAGGAAATAAAATGCATCCTATCTCATCAACATCTATTGAAAGCTTGCCCAATGAATTACTACTCCCTATCTTAAAGGCTTGCGCAGTTCCTTCCTTATTTAGCGTCTGTAAAAGATGGCATCATCTGCTGGCTACTGAAGTCATGCCCTCTCTTTATAAAAAAATAGCCCACCTTCATTTCCCTAAGACGAATGCCACTACCCAACGAACTCTTATGTTAGCTAAAGTTTATCAACTTAATCCTGGACTTACCTCTACTAAAAAAGTTTATCAAGTTTTTAAACAAGTTTTTACCTTAGCTAAATCTATTTCTCCTTTGGAATTTAAATGGAAAATAGAAGAAAAAAGAGGCTTAACTCTGGCTAATTACTCTTCTTATCTCTTAAATATTAATCGCCTTTTACTGTGGAAAAAACTTCCTGGTGGGGAAAAATACTTGAGCCGGCAAGAAATTAAGCACTTACCTCTAGAGAAAAAAGGAGAGCTTCTTAGAGATTGGATTGAAGAAAATTGTAAAAACATCACGACTTTAAATTTATGTGGAGCAGGCTTGACTTATTTACCTCCAGAAATAGGCCAGTTATCTCAGCTGCAAACCCTTGATTTAAGTCAAAACCAGCTCACCAGCCTTCCTGTAGAAATTCAGCAGCTGCCTGAGCTGCAAAGGCTTTACTTAGGCAACAATCAGCTCACCTCTCTGCCAGCAGAAATAGGGCAATTGTCTCAGCTGCAAAAGCTTCACTTAAGCAAAAACCAGCTCACCGCTCTGCCAGCAGAAATCCGTCAATTGTCTCAGCTGCGAGTGCTTGACTTAAATCAAAACCAGCTTACCAGCCTTCCTGCTGAAATCAGGCAGCTGTCTCAGCTGCAAGAGCTGGAATTAAATCAAAACCAGCTCACCAGCCTTCCTGCAGAAATAGGTCAATTGTCTCAGCTGCAAGAGCTTAAATTAGATCAAAACCAGCTCACCGCTCTGCCTGCAGAAATCGGGCAATTATCTCAGCTGACACAGCTTTTCTTAAATCAAAACCAGCTCACCGCTCTGCCTGTAGAAATTGGACAGCTGCCTAATCTTGAATTGCTTTACTTAGATGATAACCAGCTTACTACTCTTCCTGGAGAGATAGGCCAGCTGTCTCAGCTGCAAAGGCTTAGATTAACTCAAAACCAGCTTACTAGCCTGCCTGCAGAAATAGGCCAATTGTCTCAGCTGACACAGCTTCGCTTAAACCAAAACCAGCTTACCAGCCTGCCTGCAGAAATCGGGCAGCTGCCTAAACTACAAACGCTTTACTTAAATCAAAACCAGCTCACTGCTCTGCCTGCAGAAATCGGGCAGCTGCCTAAACTACAAACGCTTTACTTAAATCAAAACCAGCTTACCAGCCTTCCTGCAGAAATCGGACAGCTGTCTAAGCTGCGAGAGCTTGAATTAAGCCAAAACCAGCTTACCAGTCTTCCTGGAGAGATAGGCCAGCTGTCTCAGCTGCAAAAGCTTTACTTAAATCAAAATCAGCTCACCACTCTGCCTGCAGAAATCGGGCAGCTGCCTAAACTGCAAAGGCTTGAATTAAATCAAAACCAGCTCACCGCTCTGCCTGCAGAAATCGGGCAGCTGCCTAAACTACAAACGCTTTACTTAAATCAAAATCAGCTCACCGCTCTGCCTGTAGAAATCGGGCAGTTGTTTCAGCTCCTACACCAGCTTTACTTAAATCAAAACCAGCTCACCGCTCTGCCTGCAGAAATTGGGGAACTGTCTGAGCTGAGACGGCTTGAATTAAATCAAAACCAACTCACCACTCTGCCTGCAGAAATCGGGCAATTGTCTCAGCTGACACAGCTTTTCTTAAATCAAAACCAGCTCACCAGCCTGCCTGCAGAAATCGGGGAGTTGTTCGAGCTGACACGGCTTGAACTAAGTCAAAACCAGCTCACCAGCCTGCCTGCAGAAATCGGGGAGTTGCCTAAGCTGAAAGAGCTTCACTTAAATCAAAACCAACTCACCAGCCTTCCTGCAGAAATAGGTCTATTGTCTCAGCTTACCAAGCTTGAATTAGCAGAAAATCCTCTGAAGGATATCGCCGAAAAAATAAGACAGCGTTTTCAATTGTAGAATGGTCGTAAGCACTTTTTAGATTGAGATGAGCTAAAATAAAATAAAAAAACTTTTAGCCATCTTATCTTTAAAGAAGCAATCAGCTTTTCTTCCCGCGACTAAGAAGTTGCCATGAAACCTATTCTATCCTTAACACAATTCTAAACAAGGTTTTTATAAAGAATGGTATCCTACAAGAGTACTTATAAGTAACTATTTCTATAAGAATGAGCAATTAGATGGAAAACAAGAAGAATTTCATAAGAATAGCCAGCTTAAGCTTTGTATACCCTCTGCAAATCATCCAATTCTAATGATAGTGCCTTGATAAGTGCTGCTCATAAAGTCGAGCATAATGAGATAGCCTATCTATAATCTTATCTGTTTCTTATGTGAACATTATAAGCAAAAAGAAATAGTCAATTTAATGGAGCTTTCTTTGGAAGAGGAAAAACGTATGAGAGAAAAACTTCTGGAAATAGCCCGGTGTGATATTAAGCTGCCAGCCTCCCCTCTTAATTAATCATCATTTTGCCTAACCTAGGAATATTTAGGTATAACTGGCAGAGAGGACGCATACAGATTTAAAAAGCTGATAGCTTAAATGCTGGATGTAAGTTCTCCTCTGCAAAGAAGCTTAAAAACCAAATTTTTTTTAATTAAGACAATCTAGGTAACACTTATAAATGAATTTTCATTATAGCTTATAAAACTCTTATCCCACACAGTTCTTATAATGAGACCTTTAACCAAATTTTTTGCCAAAGTAAATGATCAAAAACTAAAATCTGAGAATCAATTAAGCTAGCCATTTTTCTAAAGAGCAGAGATAGGACCTCTAAAATATCGCAAAATAAATACTTAACGTAAAGTTATAGGAGTTACTCTACTCTAATCATGTATATAAGATTTGCTAGCAGTCTCTTTGTTGTTGGATATTAGATAAGCTATCCGAATCTGGGGGTGATTTCATGCTATCATAATAGTGCGAGAGTATACTTTCAGCTAGCTTTCCCATAGGAATATCCCCCTCGCTTTTATCTTTCCAAAAATATCCCTGTTGCTGCAAGCCATGCACGAAATAAAATTGTTCAAAGGCTTTAGCATATACTTCTTTATTATCATTAGGGTAAACTCTCCAGCTCACGCGGTGTAGGTTTTTAAATTCTGAAGAGACGGTAATACCTGTGATAGTTAATTTTTCTAGCATTTTCTCATCAAGGATATTGACCTCCTTTTGGGGAATCAATTCGGCTACAACTGAATTTGTAAGAGGATGGATAAGACATCTAATCATTTTATTACCTTGATTTAAAAGTTATTATTTAAATATTCTTCTTCATAACTCACCTGAACATTTCTTATTACCTCGCGTATAGGAGTTTGTTCCTCTAAAGCTTTATTTAATTCTTCTGCCACGATCTTTATCCACTCAATTTGTTGCGCAGAGGCCCGCCATTTTCTTCCACAAGGCCTGCATACTCATTTCATGTTTCACTTGAGAGCAATCCTGCAACTTTTGCTTAAAAAGATTCTTCCAAAGGAGAAAGCAAGAATGTTAAGCGAAAAAGAGGGAAATGAGTAAATGCGGCACGCCTCTTCATAAAGCCAGAAAAAATTAATGAGGCTAGCCAAATAGGCCTATGTTCGCTCGTTTTTCGATTAGGTATGCTAACTTCTCTGAGAATTTTTTCTCTGCCTTTTGTTTAAACTAATTTTTTTGTTATAAAAGATATCACAGAAAAGTAGACAGCTACTTTTAGAAGGTTAAAATTAAAGAAGATCCTAAAAGGCCTAGCTAGCCTACTATTCCCTTTATTACTTAATTCCAAAACTTTATAATAGCACCTACTTTCTTTAAATTATTATTTTATGACTTTTTTATGATCCGCCCGTTAATCTTTATCTGGTTAGCGCACTTTCTCGTAGATTTTATGATAGGGATATGGGCTATGTATAAGACATTGGCTCATTTAGACTTATTTCTTGCTGGGACTATATCGGCTGCAGGAGCTTTTTTTGGGGAAGGGATGCAAATATTTTTCGGGCCTTTGAGCGACCGAGGATGGCGTAAGCAGCTTATCTGCCTGGGCGTCTTATTTACGGCTGCCAACACCTTTTTAGCTTACTCTACAAACTATTGGATGCTTCTATTGATTTATTCTATTACTTGTGTAGGGTCGGGAGCTTTTCATCCTGCAGCGACTAGCTTAGCTGGAGCTTTAACACCTCATCGCAAAGCAATGGTAATTGCTATCTTTGCTTCCGGAGGAGCTTTAGGGCTTGCAAGCAGCCAAATTATCTACACTTACTTTCATTCTGCTTTACATGGTGCCACGGCCATTTTAGTCCTACCGGCAATCCTTTTGGTATTTACTTCATTCTATGGTCTCCAAGGAATCCACAATTTTACCCCTATTCAATCTGCCCATGATGTTAATCTCAGAGCTCTTTTTAGGATGTTCAAAAATCGCAATCTACGTCTCTTGTATATCGCGCAAGTCTGCAATCAAACGCTTTTTTGGGCTACCATTTTTCTTCTGCCCGACACTTTAATATGTAAAGGCTACAACCCTTGGATTTGCCATGGCGGCGGCCATCTTTTTCTTATCTTAGGAGGCGCTGTGATGTTGATTCCGGCAGGCTATCTATCTGATCGATATTCGCCTAAGAGAGTTATCCTATGGGCTACAGTGGCGGCCATGATAGCTTTTTATATATTTTTGCTTTATCCTACCTTTGACAATATTACGTTCGTTGCTCTAATTTTTTTATTGGGGGCTTTTTTCACCACTGTTAATTCAGTATTGATCGCTTTTGGCCATTGGATGGTCCCTGAAAGTCCCGGTATGGTAAGCGCCTTCTTGATGGGTATGGCTTGGTGTGTATCGGAAGGCTTAGGACAGGGCGGGGGTGGTTTAATGACGAGATTTTTTAATGAGCATGCTCCTGTCTATGCTTTAAGCATCCTAGGTGTTTTTTTCATTATAGGAATAATTGCTACTTTATCGTTGCCAACTTTAGAAAAAAATGAAATTAAAGGGTAGTTAAATTAAAAAAAGTTTTCATTTAAGGTATTTCATGTATTTTTTATGCCCTACTTTATTTCTTATTATTTTCAGCTTCTTTACTAAAGGCTTTAGCCAAGATCAGACCTTGCACCAAGCTGGTGAGCTTCCCATTACGGAAGCTGTGATCACCACTTTAAAAGAAATTCAACCCAATTGGCGCCTGGAAGTTATCGAGAGTCATCCGGATGGCACCCCTAAAATTATCTTATATTACGCACCCTCTGGAGAGAGTAAAGAAGGGGTTCCGGCCAAAGAAATACACTTTAGAAAAAATGCTAATCCGGAAAGAGAAGTGGATTTACTCTATTTAGATCAACGTCCTGTTTATCATGGTCCTGGACTATTTTTTAATGAAAACGGTTCTGTTCAAAAAATTATTTTCTACGATAAAGGCAAGCTTCATGGGCCCATCAGAACATATTTTTCTAATGGCTTAATTGAAAGTGTTCATTATATGAAGCAAGATGTTAAGCATGGTCCCTTAGAGATTCGTTATTCTAATGGAGAAATAGCAGAAAAAGGCTTTTATGAAAATGATCAGCTTAGTGGTCAATATGAAACTTTTTATCTCAATAAAATAAGAGCTTCTCTTATCTATTATTACCAAGGTTTGAAACAAGGACTTGCCCAAGAATGGTATGAGGATGGCTCTTTAAAAGCAGAAGCCCATTACCATCTAGGGCTGCTTGATAATGGAAAAACTGTTCCTGCCTTCCATCTATATTATCCTAATCGTATGACAAAAGAGTTTCAAGATTTTTTATATGGGCAGCCTAACGGTCAGCATGTAAAATATCATCCTAATGGCAAAGAAAGTTACAGAGTTAGCTATACATTAGGAAAAAAAGAGGGCTTGGAACAATTTTTTAATGAGGATGGGCAGTTAATAGGCCAAGGAAAATTTATTCATGGCATTCCAACAGGATTGCATTTTCTTAACCATCCTAATGGTAAAATCGCTAAATCCGCCCATTATGATCCTCATGGGCATTTACTTGAGCCTATCTTAGAATTGGACGCTAGCGGCAATAAACTTGCTGAATATAGGCTTATCCATGGAAATTACGAAGGCTCTTACAAGGAATGGTATCCTACAGGAGTACTTAAAAGTAGCTATTTCTATAAAAACGGGCAATTAGATGGAAAACAAGAAGAGTTTCATAAAAATAGCCAACCTAAGCTTCGTATAACCTATGCAAACTATCAAAAAACTGGCTTGTTTGAAGAATGGTTTGAGGATGGCCAACTCTTTCTAAAGGAGAGCTATAAAGAAAATGCGAAGGATGGCCTTAGTCAAACATGGTATCCTAATGGAAAACTCAATATTCAAGCCCATTATATCAAAGGAGCCCTTCATGGGCTCTATGAAGAATGGTTTCCCAATGGCCAACTTAAAAACAGCACTAACTATTCTCATGGCCAGCAACAAGGCGAATTTCGTCGATGGAATGAAGAAGGCACACTTTTATATGAAGCTCATTTTGAGCAAAACCTACCTACTCATAAAGTTCAAGAGTGGCACAGTAATGGTCAACTCAAACGCATCAGCTTCTATCAAAAAGGCAGATTACACGGCAAAGAAGAAACATTTTGGCCTAATGGGCAAAAAGCTAGCCAGCTAAACTATCAGCACGGAAAAGTTGAGGGCAATTCCTTTACCTGGTACGAGAATGGCTCGCTTCATCAAGAATACACTTATCAGCAAGGCTTGCGAACAGGGCCTGCGCGTGAGCTTTATCCTCCTGATGCCATAACTGGTCAGCAAAATCTTTCCCACCTGTTAAATTATCTAGAAGGAAAGATGCATGGGGAACAAAAAAGCTTTTATAAAAATGGCCAGCCTCAAGCCATACTAACATATGATCATGGCATCCTTCATGGCCTTAAGGCCTTATGGAATCAAGAGGGCATCCTTATCGAGCAAGGTTATTACCAGCATGGTAATCTAGAAGGCCCTTATCAAACCCGTAAACCAAATGGCCTTATCGTGAAGTCCCATTACCAAAATAATCGTTTGGAAGGCCTGCATCAAATTTTTTATCCTTCAGGTGATGCTAACCCTAAAGTTAAAGCCCTAGAGGCTCACTATGTGAATGGACTTCTTGAAGGTGAGCTAGCAGAATATAATGAAGCTGGCAATAAGGTCAGCAGTACCTTTTATCATCAAGGCGTCCGTGATGGGATGAGTACCACCTACTACGAGGATGGTAAAACTCATCGCACCTTGTCTTACAAAAATGATATTATGCAAGGCCCCCTCCTCGAATACTTCCCCAATGGAAAAGTTCGTCGTAAAGAAGAGTATATTCAGGGAAAAAAAAATGGAGAAGTTCTATCTTATCACGAAAATGAGCAACTAGCTTCACGTGGCACCTACCAAAACGGAAAAAAAGAAGGCCTTTTTCAATACTGGAATAACAGAGGAGTACTCTATTTTGAAGCGGAATATAAAAATGATTTACGTCATGGGAAGTTTAATAAATACGATCAGATAGGTCATCCGCGAGTTTTACAAACTTACCAAGAAGATAAGCTGATAGATAAAAAAAAGCTCAATGAAGAGATCAATCATTAGATAAATCTTTTTACCATACCTATCTAGGTTTAAAGGCTTGTTAACAATTAGAAGCTTATGAAAGTTATATTTTATTGCCTCTCTTTCTCTCTTCTAGAAAGATGCCTTACAAGCCGCTCAATCGAATAGCCAAAAAGTCTGGATTACATAAGCTTTGGGGATTTGAGAGCGTTTTAGATCTGAATAGCTATCCTCGGCCTTTAGCATGATAGTGTGGTCTCAAAGATTACACCTTTAAGGCGACATGATGGAGGTTATGAGTATTTTACTAACCCTTTTAAGGAAAAAAGCTAAACGCGAACTTCTTACCCATTGGAAAAATAACTAACAAAATAATTTATTTATTACTTAATTATTTGAAAATTAATCATTTAAATGATATAGTATATTTTTAATCTTTTTAAAGTTGATGCCTTGATTAAAGGCTATTCTTCGTCAACTTTTTACTTTTTACATTTGTCAAGACTGTGATATCCTCTTAGCAAGTTATAAGGAGAATTTAATGGCTACACAAGAAGCATTTAGGGGACAATCCGATTATAAATACGGATTTTCAACTGCGGTTGAAATGGATAGTCTACCTAAAGGGCTCAATGAGATGACTATACATGCCATCTCGGCAAAAAAAAATGAACCTCAATTTTTACTAGATTTTCGCCTTAAAGCCTATCGTCTATGGCTTGAATCTACCCCACCCGTCTGGCCTAATGTCCACTATCCTCCTATTGATTTTCAAAATATTTGCTACTATTCCGCTCCTAAGACTAAGGCTAAGTATAATAGCTTAGATGAAGTAGACCCAGAAATTTTACGTACTTTTGAAAGATTAGGGATTCCTTTAGATGAGCAAAAGAGATTAACCAATGTCGCGGTCGATATGGTTTTTGATTCCGTTTCGATTGGGACCACTTTTAAGAAAAATTTAGAGGAGGCAGGAGTTGTTCTTTGCTCAATCTCTGAAGCGATTAACCTTTATCCTGATCTTGTAAAAAAATATTTAGGCAGTGTAGTTCCTATTGGTGATAACTTCTATGCTACCTTAAACTCTGCAGTGTTTACTGATGGCTCTTTTGTTTACATTCCTAAAGGCGTTAAGTGCCCCATGGAACTTTCTACCTATTTTCGCATCAACGATAAAGAAAGCGGCCAATTTGAACGCACCCTTATCATTGCTGAAGAAGGCTCATCTGTTAGCTATTTAGAAGGCTGCACAGCGCCTGCTTATGACAATAATCAGCTCCATGCTGCAGTCGTAGAGCTTATTGCTTTGGATCATGCAGAAATTAAATACTCTACCGTGCAAAATTGGTATGCAGGTAATCCAAAAACCGGAGAGGGTGGAATTTATAATTTTGTAACTAAGCGCGGTCGCTGCGCAGGTATTTCGTCTAAAATTTCATGGACCCAAGTAGAAGTTGGAGCTGCTATTACATGGAAATATCCTAGCTGCATTCTTCAAGGTGATCATTCTGTAGGGGAATTTTACTCTGTAGCCCTTACCAACCATCATATGCAGGCTGATACAGGAACAAAAATGATTCATCTAGGAAAAAACACCCGTTCAACCATAGTTTCTAAAGGCATCTCAGCCGATACCTCTCACAACAGTTACCGTGGCTTAGTTAAAATTGTGCCAAGAGCCCATGGAGCTCGTAACTATACGCAATGCGACTCTATGCTAGTAGGAGATCAATGCTCAGCTAACACTTTTCCTTATATTGAGGTAGGCAACTCTTCTAGCCAAGTTGAACATGAAGCCTCTACCTCTAAAATGAATGAAGAGCAGCTTTTCTATATGAGAAGTCGCGGTCTTTCTCAAGAAGATGCTGTCAATATGATCGTTAATGGCTTTTGTAAAGATGTGATTAAAGAATTACCTCTTGAGTTTGCTGCAGAGGCTCAAAAATTGCTAACATTAAAACTTGAAAATTCGGTTGGATAATTATTCATGACTCACCTTTCCCAAGCGCTAATAGAAATTAAAAATCTTCATGCCAATGTAGAAAACAAACCTATTTTAAAAGGATTAAACTTAACTGTACAACCCGGTGAAATTCATGCCATCATGGGTCCTAACGGTGCAGGAAAATCTACCCTTGCAAAGGTCTTAGCAGGCCATCCGGCTTATGAAATTACATCTGGGGAGATTTTGTTCAAAGGCCAAAATATAGTGGAATTGGCCCCAGAAGATAGAGCCCATGCAGGAATTTTTATGAGCTTTCAATATCCTTTGGAAATTCCTGGGGTTAGTAATCTGCAGTTCTTACATGCCTCTTATAATTCTGTATTGAAAGCCAAAGGTAACCCTGAAATGCCTTTAGTAGAGTTTGAGAAATCTCTCGATGAGATTATGAAACGTATGGAAATTAAAACGGAATTCAAAGAACGTAGCCTGAATGAAGGCTTTTCAGGGGGAGAAAAAAAACGCAATGAAATCTTACAAATGGCTGTTTTACAGCCTGCGCTTGCGATCTTAGACGAGACTGACTCAGGGCTTGATATTGATGCCATGCGTATTGTGGCTCGAGGTGTCAATCAATTGATGAATCCTCAGATGGGCCTAATTCTTATCACTCACTATCAACGGCTTCTCGACTATATTAAACCGAATGTTGTCCATGTCATGGTAGAAGGAAAAATAGTGCAATCCGGTGGTCCTGAATTAGCCCACCAGCTAGAAGATAAAGGGTACGATTGGTTAGTGCCGGCCCCTCAAAGCGAGGCCCTAAGATGATCACGGAGAGCTATACCGATCAACAAGCTTTTCAGCAGATGCTTCAAAAGATGTATGTTGAGGCTATTGAAGAAAAAGATCCTACACAAAAGCTTAAAGAAAAAGCCTGGCTGCGTTTTTTAGAAATCGGTTTACCCACTCGCCAATCTGAAGTTTTTCAATATCTTCGTTTAAGAAATCTTTACATACAAGCCTTTGAGCCCGCGCGCGTTATCCCCTTATCTGCTGACTCTATTGCACCGCACATTTTGCCCGAATGCGTGGGCTCTGTTTTAGTGATGATTAATGGAAATTATTATCCAGAGTTATCTAATTTGTCTGCTCTTCCTAAAAGAATGGTTATTCTACCTTTAAAGGAAGCTTGGCGGACTTATGGAAGCTTTCTAAACAATCAATGGAATAAACTGCTCAAAGAAGAAAAAGATCCTTTTGCAATTCTTAATGCGGCGCTGCATCGTCAAGGAATCTTTATCTACGCTCCCCCTAAAACCCTGGTAGATGTCCCTTTGCAGCTATTACATTTTAATAGCCATGAGACCGACCTTTCTCTATGGACAAACCCGAGAATCCAAGGCTTCATGGGGGCTCACTCCCAGCTTGATTTAATAGCCACTCACGTGGATGGGCCAGGAAAGCACTTTTTATCCAATATTTCTATCGAAGTGGCAATGGATGAAGAATCTCACTTACGCTACTTCCAAGCTCCTTTTGAAATTTTAAATAAACATTGGTATTTTGAAGCTTTTCGCGCTAACCTCAAAAAAGGTAGTACCTTCAAATCTGTTTTGGCTAGCAAAGGCGCTACTTCTTTAAGGAACGACTATCGAGTAGTTCTCGCCGGAGAAAATGCAGAGGCTAGCTTAAATGGCCTTTGGATGCTTTCTGATCAAGCAGAAGCCCACGCAAATATTTTAGTGGAACATCAAGCCCCTTACTGCCGCTCCATGCAGCTTTTCAAAAGTGTTTTAAACGATGCTAGCCATTCTAGCTTTGAAGGCAAAATTTTAGTACATCAAGCTGCCCAGAAGACCCAAGCTTTTCAGCTGAATAGCAACTTACTGCTTAGTGATAAAGCTAAAGCTGAGAGTAAGCCTAACCTCGAAATATTTGCAGATGATGTTAAAGCCTCCCATGGAGCTACCATGGGACAGCTCGATGCAGAACAGCTTTTTTACTTAAGAACACGGGGGTATTCAGAGAAAGCCGCTAAAAATCTTTTAGTCTACGGCTTCTGTAAAGAAATCATTGAGATGATCCCCTACCCTTCTCTTATGAATGCCATTAACAAGCAAGCCTACCGATACCTTATGCAGGAGCCAGGCGATGAAACTAGCTTCTTTTGATGTGGAAAAAATTAGGAAAGACTTTCCTATGCTTGCTAAAACGATGCATGGAAAACCGCTTATCTATTTTGACTCTTCCGCTACCGCTCAAAAGCCGCAGTGCATGATTGATTCCATCCAAGATTTTTATCAAAATCATTACAGTACAGTCCATCGAACCATTTACGAATCTTCTCTTTTGGCTACTAAAAAATACCAAGAAGCCCGCGAGAAAGTTCAAAAGCTTCTTAATGCCTCAAAAAGCGAAGAAATTATCTTTACGCGCGGCACCACAGACTCTATCAACTTAGTGGCTTATTCTTTTGGAAAAGCCTTTATCAAACCTGGGGATGAAATTATTTTAACGCAGATTGAACATCATGCCAATATTGTTCCCTGGCAAATGATGTGTGAAGATAGACAAGCTGTTCTAAGATTTATTCCCCTCGACAGCCAAGGAAATTTAAATTTAGAAGAGTTTGCCAAGCTTTTAAATTCTAAAACTAGACTAGTCGCTTTAACGCACGTTTCTAATGCTATTGGCACTATCAATCCCGTCCAAGAGATGATCCAAATGGCTCATGCCTATGGAAGCAAAGTACTGGTGGATGGCGCGCAAGCTGTTCCGCATATGAAAGTTGATGTCCAGACCTTAGACGCAGATTTTTACGCTTTCTCAGGTCATAAACTTTACGGGCCTACAGGAATAGGAATTTTATACGGCAAGGCAGAGCTTCTCAATCAAATGCCGCCTTATCAAGGAGGCGGCGATATGATTGATAAGGTCGATTGGGAAAAAACTACCTATAATGTACTACCTTTAAAGTTTGAAGCAGGGACACCCCTTATCGCGGAAGTGATTGGTTTAGGCGCTGCTATTGATTATATCAATACGATCGGCTTTTCTGCTATCCACGCTCATGAGCAGGAGCTCTTAGAGTATACCACTAAAAAAATGGAAAGCATTCCGCAAGTACGCATCATTGGAAAGCCTAAAGAAAAAGCTGCTATCATCAGCTTTATCGTAGAAGGAGCACACCCGCTCGATATTGGCACTATGCTGGACTTAAAAGGAGTAGCTATACGCACAGGACATCATTGTGCACAGCCCACCATGCGCCATTTTGGTGTACCAGCTACTGCCAGAATATCTTTTGGCTTATACAACACTAAAGAAGAAATTGATCACTTCATTATCTATCTGCAAGAGGTTATTGCTCTATTATGCGCATCTCAGTAACAGAAGCTATTCAACTGTTAAGGGCAGGGGAAGTGGTGAGTGTACCGACAGAGACGGTGTATGGGCTAGCCGCCTCTATAGATCATTTGGAAGCTATCGACTATATTTACACCCTTAAAAGGCGCCCCTCGAATAACCCTTTAATCATCCATGTCGCTGAATTGAATGATATATTATCTTACCTGGAAGGAAAAGTCAGCGATTTAGAGAGTTTGGCACGGGGCTTTTGGCCAGGCCCTATGACAATCGTGCTACCCGTCAAATGTAAATTAATTCCGGCAAAAGTACGCGCCGATTTACCAACGGCAGCTTTTCGCATTCCTCAGCATCCTTTAGCTTTAGAGTTATTGAAACAAACAGGCCCTCTCGTTATGCCCTCAGCCAACCTTTCAGGCTACCCTTCCTCCACTCATCCTGAGCATGTGGAGCATGATTTTGGTAAACACTTTCCTGTGCTAGACGGAGGGGCATGCCAAAAAGGCTTAGAATCCACCATCTTAATGTATAGAAAAGGTGGCTGGCAAATTATACGCCAGGGTGCCTTAGCTGCTGAGAGCTTTTATCCATCTTTAGGATATATGCCTAGAATTCAACAACAAAAAGGTGAAAAACCTTTGTGTCCAGGAGGCATGTATCGCCACTATGCTCCCCAAGCTAAATTAACCCTTGTACAATCTTTTCAGGATATCACCGAAGGCGTTATTATTGGCTTCAGCGATCGAAATTACCCTGCAGGCTGCAAAGTTTTAACTCTAGGGCCTCTTGTAGAACCTGAGCTCGTTGTTTCTAATCTATATGCCACTCTTCGGCAACTCGACCAGGAAAAGCACAGGCAAGCCTATGTGGATGTAAACTTTTTAAAAAGTGGAATTTTGGCTACCTTGTCTGAACGCTTACATCGAGCAAGCGAAGGAGCTTAGTAAACGAGGTATAAACATATGCTTGCCATAGAAAAGGGTAAACGTTAGCCGCAGCTTTATTGTTAACGATCTTGGCTAAAGCCTAAGGAATTATCCAAAATATAAGTGGCGCTTTAAGGTTCTATTCATTAAGTTAGCTATCTTTTATCTAATTCTCTCAATAACTCTCGTATTTCTCCCTATCCAGCGCCAAAGACAAGCGCTTTCTAAGGAAAAAATTTTCTGAAGAAAGCTCTCTAAAAAATGCAAGGCAGTCTTCTATTTCTTCCTGACTTTGACACTTGTTAGACTTAAATTGCTGATTATCAAAGATCGTTGTTTCGAAAGATGGCAATATTGCCACTACACTCCATTGAACTAATGCTTATTCATAACAACCCATCCATTACCATTTCCCCTGAATGTTTAAGCTTTAAGGTTTGAAGTATTTCTTTAGATAATCCTTTTGCTGGTGTTCTTAGCAAGATAGGCTTGCCATTTACTTCTAATAGAGAAGCTTCTAATTCACCAATAGCCTCCCTTATTTTTCAACAGTATGATCTTTTCCTTTTCTAATTAAGGCGATCTCTAAATTACGATGCATTGCAAAGGCAAGGAAACAAAGCACGATATGTCCTATGATTCTTTCTGGGCTGGATAAGTAGATGGGCCTAATTTCTAAAGAATGTTTCATGACGCGGAAAGACTTTTCCATTTTCCATAACCGATGATAGCTAGAAAGGATCTCTTCTTTTTTCATACTCTGCTTTGAAACCTGAATTCCATAAAATCCATCCCATTGCTTATCTTCATTAATTTTTCTAGATCTAATCCTAGCGAGGATGCTTGTTTTTTTTCATTTTTTAGATATCTGTTAGCGCCTTTTTTCGATTCTAAAGAAGCTGTACCCTGATCTAACCTCTCCATGGCTTTGTGAATTAATCGCTCTCTATCTTTTCGATCTTTTTCTGCTCTCTTTAAGCTCTACGTGCAAATAATTCTTTCCTTCAAGATCTGTGGCTTCTTCTTATTGTCTTCTACCTTACATTCCTCAGCAAAAAAAAATAATTAGGGATTTTGAATGCTAATCGAGTAAGATGTTTTCTTTAAAGGTTTTAAGCTAAACGACTGAAAGTTATGCAAATAGATACGCAAAACGTCGATCATTTAGAATTGGTAGCTTAGAATGTGTGAGGAGATATAGGGTTAGCTGACCTTATTGATCAAGCAGTAGGTAATCAGGCGAAGAATAAGCATATAACCTATGTATAAGCTGTTAAATGCATGATCTTAAACGGATTGGGATTTGTAAGTCGGACGCTTTACGTGTTTCTGAATACTTTGAAGGCAAACCCATCGATCATTTGCTAGGTACGCCAGTTATACCAAAGCAGATTGATGATAATGTTCTAGGCAGAGCACTGGATAGGCTATTTGAATTGGGCGTGACTCATCTTTTTACTAAGATAGCCCTCTATACAATCAAAGTACTTGGCATCCAAGTAAAAAGTTTGCATTTAGATGCGATAAGTTTTCACGTAGATAGAAACTATGAGAGCCTATTAGAATAAGGAGAAGGGTGCATTCGTCTAGTGCAAGGCTACAGTAGAGACCATAAGCCTGATTTAAACCAAGCTCTCTTGCAGCTTATCACCTCCAATGAAGGCAATGTTCCTTTATACATGCAAGCGGCTGATGGCAATAGCAGCGATAAAACAGCCTTTACGCAAATTGTTGGCGAATACCTTAAAAGCTTTCGGCAAGCCGTAGAGAATCGTTATATAGTAGGAGACAGGGCTCTTTATACACCAGCTACCTTGCAAGTTTTTAAAGAAGAACAAAGCTTATTTATCACGCGTGTGCCCATGCAGATTAAAGAGGCTAAAGAGCTTATATTTGAAGTGCCTTACGACAAGGCGGTAGAAATAGCAGAAAGCTATCGAGCTTTTGAGAGCACCTCTTGCTATGCAGATGTTGAACAAAAATGAGTAGCTATTTTTAACCAAGCGGCCTATCAAAGAGAATGCCGCACTTTAGCCAGGCATTATCTTAAGGGCAGTGAAAAAGAATCCAAAGCTTTTTTAAAGAATTATATGATCGCATATGGCTCAGCTACACATCCGATCGCTAACAAATGAGATAAATGTGTTCTTTGCTAAGCACGTGACTTTTTTAGACCTAATTTTACCAAATGAAAAATAAATACTTAAAAGGCGCCTGCCATTCAAGAGTTTTCTGCCAGCCTATGTATTAACCGCTTGCCTGTTTTTTAAACCGGGATTTTCAGGCAAAAAGTCATGATACTACCCCCACCTCATTAAATCCACTCACGCTTCCTTTAATCGTCCTTAGCATGTTGATCACTTCATTTATCCATACATAGCCTTGCTTAGCCATTTCTTCATTCAGCATTTTCCAACCTACACATACAATTAATAGGGCTAACAAGGATTTTAAGGGCATGCCTAAAAAAGTAATCTGTACTTGTGGGGCTAGGCGGTTAGCAATTCCTAAAAAGAAGTCTGTCATCATAATCATGATTAAAGCAGGTGATGCCAAACGAATACTGATGACCATTATTTTATTTAACAGGGCAATTTCGTTCGCCCAGAATACTGAGGACCGTTCGAAAAATTTGGAATTGATAATTTGATCAGCAGGAATCACTTCATAAGATGTAAGGATAGCATCCATGAATAAAAAAGGACCGTCGATCATGAAAAAAATCCAAATCATCACGTAGTTAAACAATGTCCCTAGAGGCGAAGACTGATTTTGAATGGTCGGATCATTAACCATTAAGCTGGCTCCCCCCCGCTGGTGATCAATGATAATACCAGCGCTTTGTACAATCACAAAAGGCAAGCTAATGAGGAATCCTATGATTGTCCCTACGAACAACTCTTTAAATATTAAAAAAACTAGCTTTAGGTTGAAATCAATTTTATGGGTGACTAATAGCAATTGCGGCAAAAAGATAATGAAGAGACCAATCCCTAGCGCCACTTTGGCAGGCTGAGGCATTACCCTTGCTCCAAAAAAGGGTGATTGCAAAAGAATGGGAAAAAAGCGAGAGAGAAATAAAAAGAAAAGCGCAACAAAAGAGAGCAATCCCCCTTCGGTGTTGAAGGCGCTATTTAAAAATAACGCTATAAAACTGTCGGTAGTTTCAGCCATTATCACATTCTTATGTTTTTTATCTCTAGGTTAGCTAGTAGTCTTTAAAGCCTAAATAGAACCAAGGGAAAGTGCAATTGTGTTTACCAGTTGTCTCTCACCCTTGAGAAGCTAAACTCCACTGCGCAAAGTGGGAAAATATATCGCCTGCAAACTCCATGATCTGAGCTCCCAACCATCCACCCAAAATCATCAAAGTAAGCGTTACCGCGACCAATTTTATAGTAAATGATAAGGTCTGTTCTTGAATTTGTGTGGCTGCCTGAAAGATCGCTACGATCACCCCAAAAAACATACTCACCAAAATGGGTGGTGCTGAAAGGATAAGAATCAGCAAAAGAGCATGATAAGCAAGCTGTATAACCTGTGTTTGAAACATAATCTCATCCTTAGCGGAAAGTGTTTACCAAGCCTTCAATTAACATCGTCCATCCGTCCAGCATCACAAGTAAAAATAATTTTAAGGGCATAGATATGGTTACGGGAGATAGCATCATCATACCCATCGCTAATAAAACGTTTGATACGACGAGATCGATGACAAAGAAGGGAATGTAGATGAGCACTCCTATCTCGAATGCATCTTTAAGCTGGCTAGTAATATAAGCTGGCACTAAAATCATAAAATCATCAGGCTTTAGCGTGGGCCGATAATTATCGGGTAAAACGCGATAAGCCATACGGTAAAACAAGGCATGATGCTTAACGGAAGAATTTCTTTTCAAAAAATCACGCAAAGGCTCTCTCCCAGCTTCTACCAAAGCGATTATATATGCAGAAGATCCTGCAGAAATAAGAGATTCTGGAGCAGCTTGCTGGTTAACCACATGCATCGAGGCATCATACATCTTTAAAGCCGTAGGATACATCACATAGATACTAAGCATGAAAGCAACCCCGTTGATCACTTGATTGGGAGGGGATTGTTGGACACCCAGCGCACTACGTAAAAGCGACAAGACGACGACAATTTTCATAAATGAAGATAAAATCATCACTATAAAGGGCAGCATAGCCAAAAGAGATAATACAGCCGCTTGAGTAATCAAGGAAGGTTTTCTAAAATTATCAAACTGTATATCTAGCTCTTTTTCTGCAGGGGTTTTCTCTCCGGGCCTTACTACAGCTTTTCCAGCTTCTATCGAAGTCGTACTCCGAGGAGGAGAACTTTGGGCCCAACATTCAGGGGAGATCATACATAATAGAGCTAGTACTAGCATCCATGACAGACAGTTTAAAGAAAATAATCGTTTAATAATTGCTTTTGTTTTAGCCATGCCCCTGTGCCGCCTTCTCATGTTGTTTCATCATTCTATCAAAAGCATTTTCAATAATACGCCATTGATTTTCAAGCTGGGCATTGATAATACCGCCTTCGGTCTCAATAATACATCCGCCCGATTCAATATCTGCACGTTCTCGAATGATCAAAGTTTCAAGGCTTTCAAAGAGATCTTTTACTTGCTGACGACTTTTCTCTAAAGCTTCGAGATCTTTTTTATTAACGTAAATGGTGATTTTTTTATGTGTCACCACTGCTTTTAAGCTATTGCTAACAATATCTACGACAGCAGTTTCGGATAGCTCCAGCTCTCTACCGACAATCTTCTTAGCAGCTTTTAGTGCAATGGGTAAAGCTACTTTTTCTGTTTCATGGCGTACATTTATAATCTCTTCTTCCACTTTAGCGATTTGCTCTATCCATTTCTTAAAGCCTTCCTCGAAGCCTTCTTTTTGCGCCTGCTCCTTAAGTTTTTCGATTTCTTCAGCTACTCCTTGCTTATACTTAAGGGCATCTTTTTTTACTTCTTCCATGAGTTGGTAAGCTTCCAATGCTTGCGAAAACTCTTCGGCAGGAATCACACGTGTTTCTGGAGCTACATGAACGCTATTGCCATGAATCAGAGAAAAAAATTTCTTTTTCACATTTCACTCTTCAGTTTTAAAAAGTTTATAACATTTATCACTTGCTGGATAAGTACCGAGGTTATAGCAGGATTACTCTGTGGTTTATAATGTTTTTCTATAATAGCGCTACGCCCTGTATCCAATTTCCTTAGCAAGTACCACATACAATGAGGGTGAGTGCCGCTTAGAGCCTTTCCTAAGCGGTAAAGACCTCTTTGGTGAATTTTTCTTTGTAGCTCAGCGCCCTCCCCTTTCCATTTCTGTAGATCCATTTTAGCAGTAATAAACCTACTTTTTTGATGTAAGCAGAGACGAACAAACTGGATTTTTTTATTATCTAAACATGCATAAACTTTTTGTAAACTTTTCTTATCTACCACATGACGCAATTCTTCCGCTAAATCATATAAGCCTAAAAAATCAATTAAGTAAATAATTTCCATGCGCGATAGGGTTAGCAATATGGATAAATCCTGCTTGGGCAAAAAAGCGGGTGAAAGAATTTCAGTTTGTTTAATTTGATCGTATAGCTTCTTAGTAAAAAATGCACTTGCAAGCTTAGGCATGGAGACAAAGGGGCCATTAATTTTTAAATATTTTTTTAAGCTAGTGGCTAAAGGGTTAGGCAATGCGGAAACCATAAGATTTTGAAGATGAGTAGGAAGCTTGCGAAGGTAAGGAGCCACCCAAGAATAATGAATTTCTTTAAGAAATTCATGCGGCTTAACAAAGATAGGATCTATCTCTGCCGTGATGATCTGATGTCCAGCTATTTGCTTTGCTTCATCTTCCGGTAAACACTTAAGAAATTCTTGAGAAGTCTTAGGATGAAAGCGATTTAGCAAAATACGTATAAGAATTTGCGTTTTGGCGTGCATGATAAAGAGCCTTATGTCTCATCAACATCTTTATCAACCAAGCCTTTGTCTTCCGAGGAATTTTTATCTTCCGTCGGTTCTTCAGCATCCTGGATCTTCTCTTCTTCAGAAGTCCCAATTTTTAATGGTTGGAGATGAAACAGTTCTTTAAAACCCCCATGCCTTTTTAATAAAGGATAAATTTTCCAAGTTAACCAAATTAAACACAAAGCCATCAGTAGAAGAAGAAAAGAAAAAGTAAAGAAAACGACTCGAAAACGTGTCACCGACTCCTTAGCTAAAACAATTGTCCAAATACTCACGTAAGATTTTTCTTCATGCTCGCCCGATGAAAATGAGGTAGATAGATCGCTTCCTCGTGCTCTATCAGAAATGACTGTTACATCATTGAAATTTAGTCCGGTTATGCTTGCCGCCACTAAACGTTTGATTTTGGTAATTAAATGGCTATTAGGATCATCTAACACTCCATTGTGTTTTACGTAAACAGAAGCTGTGATTTTGCCTTTAGTTTTCCCAGGGCTTAGAGGGTCTTCCTCGGGAAAAGAAAGTTGGACCTCAGCATCTAAAACACCATCTATCTTACGTATAACGCTAGCAATCTGCTCGGCTAGTCCAGCCTCATAACGAATTTTATCCTGTCTTTCAGAAGGTACCAACCCTACATTAGAAAAAATGGAAAGTAAATTTTGACTACGTTTCCTAGGCAAACCAGCTTGGTTTAACAAGGCCATGGCCTGAATAGCATCTTTCTCGTTTACGCTTACATCCCATAAAACTATTTTAGAGGCACCGGTTCCTCCCCCTGCAGATTGTATCTTGTTGGCATTGATTCCTTTGCTCTCTAGAAAAACAAGAATTTCATTAGCTTCTCTTTCATCCAAACTATTGACAATTGTCTTTTGTGACTCGCAACTAGTGAATAGAAAGGAAGAAGCGATAAGAAGTGAATAGGCAAAGAAGCGTAACATTTGATGGGAAGCTAAAGTAATGAGGTTATACATGTTTATATCTCAATTTTGTTATTAAATGCATCCTAGCATATTGATATATTTTTGCTATACTTTCTTTCTTGCAAAAATGAAACTCAAGCTTCTCCTTAAGGAAGAGCTTTATCAAGCTGGGCTTACTTTGATTAAAAACAGTAGGCAATTACAACCTTATTCTCTTCATATAAAATTTGGAGTATCCTTCTAGCATTTTCCCCATTTTCAACAAGGCAAGGCTATTTAAATATTCCCAGTCAATAAGTTTATCACTAAAAGTGATAGATTTAAAGAAAGCAAGAAGCTTTTTCTATCTTTCTTGTTTTTATTCTAAAAATCCCCTCTTACTTGCTGCTCAATCGTAAGGCTAAAGAAAGAAAACACCTATCTTTCTTCTTTAAAACTTAAGCAAGGAATTTAAATACTTTTTTTACATAGTTAGTTTTCTCTATCTTTTTCATCAAAAACGTAAACGGTCATGGCGAAAAGAAATACTTAAGCTCTTGATAAGCAGAAGATAATGTAATCAGAAAGCGCAGTAAATAGAAAAACAGTTATTTGAGAGCTTTTTTGTCTTTGTAGATGCCCGCAGAATCCCATCTAAATTTGGGCTTAGCCCCGTGACCGCTTAATTAAAAGCTTTCTTCCTACCTCTTAAAAAGCCAGAGGGTTTTTTCTCAACAAAAATTGTTTACAATCCCCTGCTCATTTGTTATGGTATTAGCCAAGAAGCCTTTTTACTGATGTAATCTCTTTCTTTATGACCATTTTAATTTTATATAAAATTTAAAATATCTTTGCTTTTCATAAGGTCCTATGGCACTTACTAAATATCAAGAAGGCAGCTTTCGAGAGCTTTTTTCTATCTCTTTGCCGCTCATGCTCTCCTCTTTTTCTATGATGCTCATGCTTTTTGTCGATAGATTACTGCTAGCCCATTATTCTACGGCAGCCCTTAACTCAGCAGTCAATGCTTCTACCTTAGGATGGGGATTACTCTTTGGATGGGTGGTGCTGACCAATATTACTGAAGTTTTCGTGGCTCAATATCATGGCGCTCAACAGTTTAATCGTATGGGTGAGCCTGTTTGGCAGATGATCTGGCTTTCCCTCTTTTCTTTCCTTTTCTTTATTCCTATGGCTATATGGGGAAGCGAATGGTTTTATGGCTCTTCCCCGCAAACAGCCATGGAAAGAACTTATATGCGCTGGATGTTATTATTTGGCCCGACTTTTGCTGCTTATGCCGCCCTCAGTGGCTTCTTTGTTGGGCAGGGCCAAACTAAATTGATTACTCTTTTAGCGATTGGTGCCAATATTATTAATGTTTTTTTAGATATCTTTCTTATTTTTGGTATTGAGGGAGTGGTGCCTTCAATGGGCATCCTGGGAGCAGCTATTGCCACAAGCCTAGGATCTTTATTTCAGATGCTGGTCCTCTTTTATTTTTTTCTTAAGAAAGAAAATAGAGAAAAAAAGGGTACAGGAAATTTTTACTTTCGCCCTCTAGCTTTTTGGCAATGTTTTAAAATTGGTTCTCCAGGAGCAATGTTTGCATTAATAGAAATCATGGGTTGGGCAGCTTTTTATCAGATGATGACAAGATTGAGCGAAGTACATATTACTATAGCAGGAATTTGCCAAAGTCTATTTATGCTGCTGCTTTTTTTTGCAGAAGGTGTAAGTAAAGCTGCTACTACTATCTGCGGAAATCTTATTGGTGCTAAACGCACCTGGTTCATTTCTCACGTATTAAAGGCCGGTATACGTATTCATCTGCTTTTTTTATTGGTTATTTCTACCCTGTTTGTCTATTTTCACCCTCTACTTATCGACCAATTTCTCCCTTATGCTACCCCTGAATATAGAGCTTTTATTGAAATAAAACTCATGAATTGCTTATATGCCACTCTTATCTATGTATTTTTTGAAGGCATTCGCTGGCTGCTATCGGGAATTTTAACAGCAGCTGGCGATACTACATTTTTATTAATTGCAGGGTCCTTAAGCGTATGGATACTGATGGTTGCTCCTGTCTACTTCTTTGTAGTAAAAAATCAAGCTTCCGTAGAAGTGGCTCTTTATTTTTGGCTGCTTTTTAGTATAGGAACAGTGATCATCTACTATTGGCGCTATGCCTCTGGCTTATGGAAAAGCAAGTCTATTATCTTAGAAAAGCCTATCTTATAGGCAGAACAATCAACAAAAAGCTAACGAACGCTTCCTTAATTCTTCACGCGTAACTTTTTCTATTTCTTTACTCTTAATTAATTTAAAAGACAAGCAAAGCTTTACAATCTAAAGTGCTGTTTTAGTTGATCTGGAATGTTCTTCAAGGCATTTCCCCTTAACATGAGAATTAACTCTTCTGGTAGCTGCTCTATCTCTACAGGAAGAGAGGTAAGCTTGTTGTCCTCTAAGTTAAGCCAACGTAATTGCGAGAGCTGCCCCATCTCTGTAGGAAGAACGGTAAGTTGGTTATTGCTTAAGATAAGAGCTTTTAGCTGAGAGAATTGCCCTATCTCTGTTGGAAGGGCGGTGAGATGGTTGTGGTCTAAGCAAAGGCTTTGCAGCTGTGATAACTGCCCTATTCCTGCAGGAATAGAGGTAAGCTGGTTGTTGCTTAAATAAAGCCATCGCAATTGCAAGAGCTGCCCTATCTCTGTCGGAAGGGCAGCTAGATGGTTGGTGCTTAAATTAAGTGTTTGAAGCGGTAAGAGATGTCCTATTTCTGCAGGAAGAGTGGCGAGCTGGTTGCTGTTTAAATGAAGAGCTCGCAGCTGAGAAAGCTGCCCTATCTCTGAGGGAAGAGCGGTAAGATGGTTGTTGTTTAAATAAAGAACTTCTAGCTGGGAGAATTGCCCAATCTCTGTGGGAAGGGCGGTGAGATAGTTGTCGTTTAAGTACAGCTCTTTCAGCTGAGAAAGCTGCCCTATTTCTGCAGGAAGAGTGGTAAGTGGGTTGTTGTTTAAATAAAGAGCTTGCAGCTGAGAGAGCTGCTCTATCTCTGGGGGTAAAAAGCTTAAGCCGATTCCCCTTAAATATAGCCTTTCAATATTTTTACCGTGGTTTTCTATCCAATCTCTAAAGAGCTCTCCTTGTTTCTCTAAAGGTAAATACTTGATTTTTTCCTGACTTAAATATTCTTCTCCACCAGGAAGCTTTTTCCACATTAATAGGCGATTAATATTTATAAGATAAGAGGTATAGTTAGCCAGCGTAAAACATCTCTTGTCCTCGGTTCTCCATTTAAATTCTAACTCCAAAGGGGCAAGCGATCTAGCTAGAGCAAAGGTTTGCTTGAAGATTGCCTTAGCTTTTTCTCCTTCTGAAAGCCTATCTTCTAGCTTATAAATTTTATCTAGAATAAAAGCCTGCTTGCTAATATCTCCTTGAGGAAAGTGCATTTTACCTATTTGCTTATAAAGGGGCGGCATGACTTCAGTAGCTAGCAAATGACGCCATCTTGTGCAAACGCTAAATAAGGAGGGGTTAGCACAAACCTTTAAGATAGGGAGCAGCAATCCATTGGGCAAGCTTTCTATAAAGGCCGAAGAGATAGGATTCATGAAATGACCTCTTTAAGATGCGTATATATTTTTAGTCGCTTTGTAGAAGTATCGCCTTATACATAAAAAAACAAAATAAGCAAAAAAATAGTAGAAATCAAACTTTAACATTTAGCATTGAAAATGAAGGAGTATAAAAAGCTGTTAGAAAATTTTTGCCTTAATTTTAGCTGAGAAACAGAGCTTTAGATCCTATGCCTATTAAACCAAAGGCTTTCTACATCTTTAAAGCTTCTAAGCCTGCCAATTTGCCATTTTAATGTTATAAATGATGAAAAAAGGCACCTTTTCAGCTACAGTCTAAAGTGTTTTTTTAGTTCATTAGGAATACTTTTCAGCGGATTTCCATCTAACCTCAGATCTAAACGTTTAGGTAGCTGCCCTATCTCTACAGGAAGGGAAGCAAGCTGGTTATCGCATAAATCAAGCTCTTGCAGTCGCGAGAGCTGCCCCATCTCTGCTGGAAGGACGGTAAGATAGTTATTGTTTAAATGAAGTTTTTCCAGATAAGATAGCTGCCCTATCTCTACAGGAAGGGAAGCAAGCTGGTTATCGCATAAATCAAGCTCTTGCATTCGCGAGAGCTGCCCCATCTCTGCTGGAAGGACGGCAAGATAGTTATTGTTTAAATGAAGTTTTTCCAGATAAGATAGCTGCCCTATCTCTACAGGAAGGGTGGCAAGGTGGTTGCCACCTAAGCGAAGGATTTGCAGCTGCGATAGCTGCTCGATCTCGGCAGGAATAAACGTAAGCTGGTTATTCTCTAAGTCGAGCCATTTCAATCGAGAGAGCAGCCATATCTCAGCAGGAAGAGTGGTAAGCTGATTGTTTTTTAGATTAAGGTAGTGCAGTTGCAAGAGCTGCCCTATCTCTGCAGGAAGGGAGGTGAGCTGGTTGCTGTTTAGATGAAGTTGTTGCAGCTGAGATAACTGCCATATTCCTGCAGGAAGAGTGATAAGATGGTTGTCGCCTAAGCAAAGACTTTGCAGCTGGGATAGCTGCTTAATCTCGTCAGGAACGAACGTAAGCTGGTTATTCTCTAAATCGAGCCAATCCAATTTAGAGAGCAGCCATATCTCAGCAGGAAGGGAGGTGAGCTGGTTGTTTTTTAAATCAAGGCGGTGCAATTGCGAGAGCTGCCTTATTTCTGCAGGAACAGAGGTAAGATGGTTGTTGCTTAAGGAAAGTCTACCGAGGTGTGATAGCTGCCCTATCTCTGCAGGAAGGGAGGTGAGATTGTTGGCATCCAATTCAAGGCCTAGCAGCTGTGATAACTGCCCTATTTCTACAGGAACAAAGCTAAGCTGGTTGTTGTTTAAATAAAGCCATCGCAATTGCAAGAGCTGTCCTATCTCTGCGAGAAGAAAAGCAAGCTGGTTATTGACTAAGCTAAGATCTCGCAACTGAGGCAGCTGACCTAGCTCTGCAGGAAGGGAGGTGAGCTGGTTGCGGCCTAAGCAAAGGCTTTGTAGTTGTGATAACTGCCCTATTCCTGTAGGAACAGAGGTGAGCTAGTTATCGCTTAAGTTAAGAGCTTTTAGCTGAGAGAATTGCCAAATCTCTGTGGGAAGGGCGGTGAGATGGTTGTCGTTTAAGTACAGCTCTTTCAGCTGAGACAACTCTCCTATTTCTGCAGGAAGAGTGGTAAGCTGGTTATGGATTAAGCTAAGAGCTCGTAGCTGCGATAGCTGCCCTATCTCTGTTGGTAAAAGGGTTAAGCCGAGTGCCGTTAAATATAACCTTTCAATATTTTTACCCTGGCTTTCAATCCAATCTCTAAGAAGCTCTCCTTGTTTTTCTAAAGGTAAATACTTGATTTTTTCTTGATTTAAGTATTCCCCTCTACCAGGCAGTGTTTTCCACATTAACAGACGATTAATATTTATAAGATAAGAGGCATAGTTAGCCAGCGTAAAGCACCTTTTTTCCTCGGTTTTCCATTTAAATTCTAGCTCCGTAGGAGCAAGGGATTTAGCTAAAGTAAAGGTTTGCTTGAAAATTGCCTTAACTTTTTCTCCTTCTAAGGATCTATCTTCTAGCTTATAAGTTTTATCTAAAATAAAAGCCCGTTCGTTAATATCTCCTTGAGGAAAGTGCATTTTACCTATTTGCTTATAAAGAGAAGGCATTACCTCGGTATCCAACAAATGTCGCCATCTTGTACAAACGCTAAATAACGAGGGGCTAGCACAATTCTTTAAGATAGGGGTTAATATCTCATTAGGTAAATGCTCGATAGTGATAGAAGAGCTAGGATTCATTATACGGCTTCCTTATTAAAACTGATGTCTATTATCAAGCGTTTTTAAACCATAGATGAATAAAAAAGAAACAAGACATACAAGAAAATATCAAAAAACAGCTTCTTACACTCTACTTGAAGCTCAAAAGACTAGAAAAAACATAAATGAAACACTTTTAAAATTCCTTTTTGCTTTAGCAGGGAACGACATGCCTTTAGATCCATCTATAGGTAGAAGGTCAAATATTCTCTCTACCCTTTAAAATTTTCAAAAAAGTATTTTAAAGCTTATTTCCTTCCTTATACCATCCTAAGTATTAGTGTATAGCCCCTAGTTTGTGAAAGAAAAAATAAATTTATTCATCTCTCATTAAGGTTCGCTAGGACTTGTTTCCCATAGGCTAGCAACAGCATGAATATCTTGTATAAGCATCTTTGATATTCTGCTTTCCTGTGCAAGAAGTTGGAAAGCTGTACGGTCCTCTAAGCTTTTTAAGCCTTCACAAGCTAAAATCAAATAGGTTGCCAAAGGAATATCCTTACGAACCTGAGGATCCTTTAACATTTCTAAACATGCTTTGGCCACATCTTCCTCTTCTTTAAAAGCAATCAAAGCAATAGCTGCTCTTTCATTATCCTCGTTAATGGGACGGCCATGCACCACTTTTAGCAAGAAATCTTTGGCTGGTTTTCCTATGGCACGTAAAGCTGCCAACACGATGTCTTCTTCAAAAAAATCTCCTTGGCTCAAGGATTCGAATAAGGCAATAATAGCACGTTTATCGCCTATCATTCCTAAGCATTTGGCAGCTAAAGAAGGCGCTAGACCATACCCTGGAAACAGAGGATCATAAAAATCCTCTGCTTTAAGCAATTCTATTAAAGCAGGTACTATAGCTCCTTTTTCCTGGACAATCGCTTCAATTTCTTGAGCAGCCTCTAAATCTTCAGATAAAATTAAATCAGCCACTAAAAGCATATTTTTCGTTGTCGATTTAGGCTTTTCATATAGGCTTCTAAGTTTTTTGTAAGCTGTTTTGGCTTCTGCAATTTTTTCTGCCTCAACCCCTGCAAGCATTAAAGGAGCCAAATCTGTTTTCATTTTCTTCTCTATTTTAGCTAACGTATGAATTCTTTCTAATTCAAATTCAGGGTTTACCCCTTTTCCTTCATTAAGATAATAATCCAGCATGACATCAAACTTTCCTCCAAAATGCACCTCACGGTGCATAAGAATCGCATGATCTAAGGCGTTGGCCAAAGGTAGATCTTCGATAGCTGCTTCTTCATCTCTCATTGTTTTTCTCCTTTACGCGTCTGCTTCCAAACCGCTTCAGCATTATAGCTAGAACGAATAAAAGGTCCGCAATACATATTTTTGATTCCCAAGGAATATCCATATTCTTCATATTTTTTAAATTGCTGAGGGGTAATAAATTCTTTAACCAACAACTTATTTTTTTGTGGTTGTAAATATTGCCCCAGGGTAATGATATCACAGCCTACTGCTTTTAAATCTTTAAGCGTTTCAAAAACTTCCGTTTCACTCTCCCCTAAGCCTACCATTATGCCAGACTTAAGGAGTAGGCTTGGCGCTCCTTGTTTCCTTACATAGCTTAACACCCTCAACGTTTTATCATAAGTTGCCCGATGGCGTACACGTGGAGTTAAGGCACGCACCGTTTCCAAGTTGTGATTAAAAATTTCAGGGCAGGCTTTTAGGATAACATCTAAGGAGGCATGTTCACCGGCAAAATCGGAGGTTAAGACCTCAATGGTAACCTCACCAACTTGCCGCCTAACTTCAACAATCACCTTAGATAAATGCTCGGCACCTCCATCAAGCAAATCATCTCTAGCCACCATAGTAATTACCACATGCTTTAAACCTAGCGCTAATACCGATTCAGCCACACGCTGGGGCTCATCAGCTTCTAATGCCTTAGGAGCTTTTGAAAAATCAATATCGCAAAAACCGCAAGCTCTGGTGCACTCTTTGCCCATCACCAAGAAGGTCGCTGTCTTTTTAGACCAGCATTCCATTAGATTAGGGCATTTGGCTTCCTCGCAAACTGTGGGCAAGCGATTTTGGTTAAAGATATGTCCTGTTTTCCATACGTTGCTTCCAGGAGGGAGCTTACGATGTAACCAAGAAGGAAAACGCCCAAGACCAACAGCTCTATCCTGGCGGGCTACGTCAGGATTAATAGGAAGAATGTTTAACTTTTTCTTTTTTATCCTAGGCGTATTATCAAACAGTTCTAAGGGATTCATAAGAATTAAGCCTGCTCTTTTATATTTTAGAAAGAAAATGTAAAGGTGGATCAGCCGCTATAAAGGCAGCTTCTAGCTCAGCCTCCGTTGACTTTAAATAGGCATGGATGAGCTTTTTAATTGGCTCGATAGTCAATTTATTCGTTATCGCCCAGCCCATTTGCACTATTAAAGTAGAAGCTTCATATCCCGCAGCGTGGAGCCCCTAAAGTTTTCCCTGTAAATTTATCTTTTATTATTCGTGTAAATCCTTCTATGAGATAGGTGGCCTGAAACTTGTCCAAAGCATGCAAAGGAAAAGCTTTTACCTCTACTTGATACCCTTTCCGTAAAGCCTCTTCTAAGGACACTCCAGCTGAGGCAGTTTTCGGGCATGCCAAAACCCCATAAGGGATCGCCTCATAAAGCGTATAGACTTCCTTTCCAGCCGCATGGCGCCCAACTACGCAACCTTGATGTGTAGCCCCATGAGGTAAACAGCAGTTGGAAGCGAGTTCACCCACAGCATAAATGCCAGGAAGATTTGTTTCCACACTAACATTCACAGCCATCAAACTATTCTCATTAAAAATTACTCCAGCTTTTTTTAAGCTATTTATAAAGCAATCTATAGCTATCCATCCCCTCTTGGCTGTATTGCTCTTTCCTTCCGCCCGCTGCACCTTAATACCTTCTGAGGTTTTGTCAATCCCTTCTACCTTTATTCCTCACGTCTATTATAATATTAGCTTTCCGAAATGCTTGAGTAAGTACCGCAAAAACAGCCTTACTTTCCAGGGGCAAAAGACAGGGCAACATCTCCAACCTCACTACTCCTGATCTAAAAAAGGCAAATAGTGAAGCAAATTCATATCCAATAGATTCTCCTACCGTGACAGCTTTCTTAGAAAGGTTTTATTAGAATTAATAAGAAATAGAAGCATGAATTTTTTCTTAGCCGAAAGGAAAAGTGGAAATATTGCAAAGCTCCGAGCCAGTGGCAAGACTTACTTTTTCAAACTAATCAGTTATTAATCTTTCTAAACCTTTACATATTCTAACCAAAATCCCACCTTATTTACCATGTGCGCGTAATCAAAACCTAACTTCTCAGCCTCAATGCCAAATTCTTCAGCTTCTTGAGTGCAAGTGCAAATCGCCGAGCAAGCCATTAAAGCTTTAGAAAGGATACATCCCCTACTTAAGTAGGCACCCCTTCATTTTTTTACATCCATCAACGCTACAGATTTGCCAGCTTGCATGGTGTGGATAGCAGCCAGATCACATAGGTTAGTCCTTTCCCTATAGCTGCCCCCTCAAGAGGATATGGCCTATTTTCCATCTTCTTTTCTGTTGCTTTATCAACTGTTCAGATTACTACTCCTCAGGGGATGAGTAAAGAATGGACGTTAAGCTTAAGCTAGAGTTATAGAAGTACTAGAATACAAAAGCCTTATCAAGGGTAAGACCCTTATTCTGCATCTTCATAGGGAAGATTTTCCCAGACGACTAAAGAGTTTTTAGTTAAGGGCAAAAATTTTATTCCAAAATTTCCCCTTTCACGCCATCCAATATAAAAATCACTTTTCCATTTAGACCCGTAGGATAAACGTAAAGAGATTAAGGGCTTTCCTCCATGTAACCCTAAGTAGAAAGATGTATAACGACCAGCAAAAACTGTGCGCGCTATGGGTTCGTAATGCAAGCAAGAAAAATGGTTTTTATTGATTTTTAAAAGGGTAAATTCGTCATTTACACATCCAGCATTCCCTATCACGTAATGGCAGAAGTTATGTAAAGGATTGCGCACCATCCAAGCAAAAGCCTTAAGAAAGCTAGTAGGCCTGCAAGGTTTAAACAAGGGTAGTTGGGCTTCAGCAAAAAGTCCATGATCATCATTTCCAAAAAGAGCCCATGTGCACCAATGGCCTAAATCAAACCAATAGATTTGGCTACGATGCCGAGGAATTAGATAATAAAGCCAATGAGAAGAAGCTTGAGAATGATAAGTATCATATAAAATCTTCTCTTCCTGCTTTAAAAGGCCTGGAGGCTCAACATAATAACGCTCTGTAGGGTACTTGTAAGCAGCACAGCTATAAAATAATCCAATCATTACACACAATGGTAGATAGAAAAAGTAGCTTCTGGCAAAGTAGTTAGACAAGTAAACTCCTTAACATCAGTTGAATTATTTCTTGCAAGAAATTATAAATAAGGCCATGAAATTGTTTTTAACCCATTTAACACAGAGCCAGTTATGAGTGCCCTACCCAAAAAGAAGTTATGCTGGAATTGCGAAGGTCGTGTCGCATTTTCTGATGAGAACTGCCCTTATTGTGGTGTGTATCTAAGCTCTTCTTCTCTTCTTACCCAGCATGATAAAAGCTTGACCCATATTGCTCCTTTTCCTTCTTATCGTCAAGATCCCTCTGAAGCTTATGATATCAATAAAGTAGACGAAGAATCTTCTGAGGAAGAAGACTTGGAGGCAGCTAATTCTTCTGCTAATTATCCAGCAAGCTTTCTGCTACCTTTTGTTTTATTACTCACAGGCTCTGTTTTTCTTATTTTTGGAATCATTTTATTCAGCTTTTCTCAAGAAGGCATTCTAACATTACAATGGAATGCTAATTATTGGGTTTTATATTTAGGGACTGCTGGGCTTTTAATTTTTTTGGGTTGGCGAGCCATGCGCCCTTTGAATTAGCAGGTAGGGATACTTTCAAGAGTAAGGGGTAAGAGTATTGGTTAGCTATATAAGAAACCTTTCGATTATCTTATAAGCTTTTCTTCTTTCTTTTTCCTTAACTTTAAGCCTTCTTCTGTACAGAAAATGAGTGCTTTTAAGCTGCTTTCTATAAGCAAAGCGCCTATGAAGAAATAAGATCTTAAAAGATCAAGTAGCCCCTCCCCTTTTTTAAAATCATTAAATAAATTTAAGAGAATTCAGGTGAGAATGAGGGCGACTGTTTGCTGTTGCTTTTCATAAACTCTAAAAATTTAGCTAAGATTTTTTTGTTTAAGCAGAGACCTTAAAAGATACAAGCAAAAAAGGAGCCCTCTTGATAAGAAGAGCTCCTAATCCATGCTTTTAAGAAACTTGCTCTCCCACTTCTTGTTGAAGCCCACAGCATTTTTTATATTTTTTACCACTGCCACAGGGGCAGCTTTCATTACGTCCTGCCTTGGGCTCGACAACTAAGGGTTGTAAACGAACAGTAGGAGCATTACTTTCCCTTGCCTCTTCAGCATGGCTTGTAGAAAAAGCAGGTTGAGAGTCTCCATCTAAGTCGGCGACCAGCGAGCGCTGGGTTTCAAGACGCATCTGGGTTAATAAATGTTGGATAGCAGGATGATCCTGCGTTAAGATTTCAAAACGAAAGAGTCCTTGGGCAATCTCGCCTCTTAATAAATTACCTAATTCATCAAAAAGAGTAAAAGCTTCTTGCTTAAACTCCATCAAAGGGTCGCGCTGGCCAAACGTACGTAAGTTAACATCTGCGCGCAAATGATCCATGGCTAAAAGATGTTCTTGCCAACGCTGATCTAGCTTACGGATCATTAGATTACGAATAGCTTCATTAACAGGTTTGGTAGCAGATTTTAGCTTTTCCCCTTGCCCAGCTTGGACAGGAGCTTTTAAATCTTCACGTTCATATTTTTCATTAAAGGCTTTTACGATTTGATCGATCGCTTTTTTTTCAAGATCTATCATATCTGCATGCTCATCATCGAAGTATCCTTCAGGAAAGCTTACAGGAAAGTGGCTAATTAACCAATGGCGATACCCCTCTGCATCCCATCCGCTCTCCTCTCCACGATTTTTAAAATACTTCTCTGCAGCTGCTTGGCAAACAGATTCTAAAACTTCAATAGCCAGAGGCTTAATATCTAGCGCATGTAAAATATCATTGCGGAAAGAGTAAATTTCTTTTCTTTGCTTATTCATTACATCATCATACTCTAAGGTATGCTTACGAATTGTATAGTTACGTTGCTCGATACGTTTCTGAGCAGTTTCGATAGATTTATTAAGCATGGAAGCAGAAATCGGCTCCCCTTCAGGAGGACGAAATTTCTGCAACACAGCTGTCAAGCGAGGAGAAGCAAATAAGCGCAGTAAAGAGTCTTCAAAAGAAACATAGAATTTAGATGAACCAGGATCCCCTAAACGAGCACAACGGCCTCGCAATTGGCGATCAATACGACGTGATTGATGACGAGTGGTCCCCATGACATAGAGACCCCCTATTCCAGCGACACCAGCTTCAAGTTTAATATCGGTTCCCCGACCTGCCATGTTAGTGGCAATAGTGATAGCTCCCCGTCTACCCGCACTCGCTATAATTTCCGCTTCTCTAGCATGATTTTTAGCGTTTAAAACGGTATGCTCTAATTTATTTTGTTTGAAAATACGGGAAAGTTTCTCTGAAACTTCTACCGATTCTGTTCCAATCAAAAGAGGACGGCCTGCTTCATGCACCTCACGAACATCTTTTAAAATTGCGCTGTATTTTTCACGTTCGGTCATATAAATTTCATCATTGAAATCTTTGCGCAAGCAAGGTTTATGAGTAGGTATTTCTAATACGTCTAGTTTATAAATTTGCTTAAATTCATTAGCTTCTGTTACAGCAGTCCCGCTCATCCCTGCTATCTTTTCATACATACGGAAAAAGTTTTGTAAAGTTATGGTGGCATACGTTTGCGTCTCTTTTTGGATAGAAACAGCTTCTTTTGCTTCTATAGCCTGATGCAGGCCATCAGAAAAACGCCTACCAGGCTGAGGACGCCCGGTATTTTCATCAATGATAATAATTTTGTCATCCTGAACAATATAATCGACATCTTTTTCCATCAGTAAATGCGCACGCAATAACTGACGAAGATTGTGAGCTCGTTCTTTCCGCTTAGCATCCTCCTCTTGCACTTCCAGTTTTTTTTGTACTCGAGCAGTTTCATCTAAAGAGGTATCTTCATCGATTTGTAGGTATTCATGGCTAATATCTAGCATGATAAAGTCATCGCCATGATCACTTCCTACAACTTCTTTCCAGAGATTAATGCCTTTGTCTGTTAATTCATACTCGTTGCTTTTTTCATCGATGAGAATATAAAGCTCTGCTAAAGCTGTATGCTTTTCTTCTTTATTAGGATCTGCATAATAGTATAAATCCCATTTATCGATCGCAGCTCGAACATCTGGATCCTCTTTCATACGTTTTAAGATTTTATTGTTAGGCGTGCCCTTACCTACTAACCATAGCTTGCGATAAGCCTCTTTTTCTTGTTCTTCTTCTTTTTTATCGCGTTTTGTTTTTATAGAAGAACCTTCACTAAGCTTTAGGCTATCTAAAGTTTTTTTAGCTTCAGAAGCAAGACGATTACATAAATCCCGTTGGAAGCGCACCATATCTGCTACGCTGTGTTTAAGCTCATCATACATTTGTCGGCTGACAGGTACAGGCCCTGAGATAATCAAGGGAGTTCTAGCTTCATCGATTAAAATGGAGTCCACTTCATCAATAATAGCATAATAGTAGCCACGTTGAACTTGCTCTTCTTGGCTAGAAGCCATGGAATTATCGCGTAAATAGTCGAAGCCAAATTCAGAGGCAGTTCCATAAACAATATCGCTGAGATAAACTTTTTTACGCTCTTCCATTGGCGTTTCATTGGTTAAAGCACCTGTGCTCAATCCCAACCAACGAAAAACCGTTCCTACCCATTCACAGTCACGCTGGGCCAGATAATCGTTAACGGTGACTAAGTGAACAGGTTTTTTAGTAAGAGCATTTAGATAAAGAGGCATTACAGCCGTTAGGGTTTTACCTTCGCCCGTTTGCATTTCTGCAATGGAGCCATGATGTAAAGCAATGGCTCCTACTACCTGAACATCGTAAGGAACCATGTCCCATTTCTGATGATAACCTGAAACGTGAATTTCTGTGCCTGCTAAGCGTCTACAAGCGTTTTTTACCACTGCATAGGCTTCTGGAAGTAAGAGCTCTAATGTTTCACCTTTTCTATATCGTTCCTGAAACTCCTGCGTTTTTGCCCGCAGTGCCTCATCACTTAAATTTTGAAATTTAGCGTCATACTCGTTAACTTCTTGTACTATTTTAAAATATTTTCGTCTTAGACGATCCTGAGCTGAACCAAAAATTTTTTTTAAAAATCCAAACATGATATCTCAACTTTTTTAGGCATTTAAGAAGATAAGAATACTTAAAAATTGCTTTTAATACAAGCAACCTGCATAAACTCTAGAAATAAGCCTCAAAAGCATTTTCTTTATTTATATGCTTCAGGGAAGCTTCTTACGCGATCATCTATTAAAAAAAACAAGCCTTTAAGAAGCTAGAAAGTCGCTAAAGGGGTACTTTTTTTTAAATGCAGGCTTAAGTTTTCCTTTTTTAAATTCATTAAAAGAAAAATTAAGTTATCTAGATAAAAGTTTCCCTCCTTTGCATACCTTCAACAGAATCTGTGGAAAGTTTCTTGCTTGGGAAGGCTTGAGATTAAGAATTAGATATACGATTAGGCATGCAGTTGGTAAGGAAGAAAGGTTACCTAAAGCGAAAAATGATAAGCTCTATAAACTTATAGAAAAATTATTTAAAATAAGAATAAAGAGCCGTTTGGTATTTGCCAAGGTCAGCTAAGTGCTTTTCCCATACTCTGACCCATTAAACATTTAATTTCTAAGCCTTGCTGGCTAGCAGCTAGCAGGTCTTGATCAAATTGAATCTTACCAGGCTCAAATAATAAAATAAGGGAAGAACCCCCAAATGAAAAATAGCCTTTTTCATCTCCTTTTTTTTGCAGTACATCGGGTTGATAGGTTTCGTGAATACTACCTACATTAGTCGCTCCGATTTCTAAGAACAAAATACAACCAAAGCAGGATGTAGCTAATTTACAAAGCGTTCGCTTGTTCTTAGTAAAGATATGAATATCTTTTTTTAAGGCCGCAGGATTGACAGAGTAAAGCCAACCATTAATGATTTTTGTTTTGCCGGCCACGCAATCACATGGAAAATGATAACGATGATAATCGGTAGGACAAAGCCGCGCAATGGCCATAGCTCCCTTAGCATAGTGTGCGGCTAAATCAGCATCGTCTAATAAGCTTGTTAAATCAAATTTTTCTCCCTTAACGATAAAACCATCCACTTGTGATAGGTCGGGATAGAATAAGTAACGTCCATCGGCAGGAATAATAGCTACATCCTCTCCAGAAGCAAGAGGGCGAGCTGTGGGCTTAAGCTTGCGAATAAAAAAATCATTAAAAGACTTAAAAGAAGAAACTTCTTCTAGAAATTCCAAGGGGTCTAAGCCAAATTCACGAATGAAAGGCTCTATTTTATTCTTAGACTTTCGTGAGGCTTGCCATTTACCATACCAAGCTGAAAAAAAAGAATATCTTACTAAACTATGTAAAAGTAGAGGGCCTACTATTTTGCTTATCCAATCCTGACCGTATAAAAGTCTTAGGGCTCTGGCCCCATACACTTTTTCTATTTCACGCTTACCATTTTTTCGATCGAGATAGTAAATAATATCCATATCTTTTAAGGGGTGGAACTGCCCTGTTTAGTCGCAAATTGCGCGAAGAAAGTCAATTGGCTTATAAACTCTGTGTCAAAAGTCTGAAGCAGATGGTTGGCTTTTATAGCTTCTAACAATTGATAAGCAGCTTTCACCATATGTAGAGTAGATTCTTTATCCTGAGGATTTTGTAAATAGAAAGATTGCCGCTCTTGGTAATGGAGAAAAATTTCGCGCAAAGCTTTTTGCTGCTCTAAATTCCTTTCAGTAACAAAGATTAGCTGGTCTAAACGTTTAAGTTCATTTTTTACTACTACTGCAGGTTCTGTTTCCTTCAAATTATAAAAAGGTTCAACAGCAATTAAACGATTTAAACAACTAAATATAGCTATTAAAAAGAGTGTATAGTTCATTATGTCCTAAATTTTTTAATGAGTAGGGAGGAGATTTTTGTTAAGGGCTGAGCTAATCTATCAGGCATAGAGCGTAAAAAAATTTAGGCTTTCTACCTATTTCTCTGACCCATTTAATCTGCCTATGTACTTTCAGCTGCTTTGTAGCTTTTTTCCTAGTGAGGCTTATAAGCCCTTTAAAACAATTGTCTCTTTAGTAAAAAGCTTAAAGTTGTCGCATAATAAGAAAAAAGGCCACCGATAGGCTTTTTATGAACAAATGCTTAAATGTTTTGCATTTTATGGCTACTTAGCTATCTTTTGACTTCTCAACTCTATAATACGTTTATCAATTTTTGCCAAATTTGTTCCTTGAATGCTGATCTCGCGGTTAATTTCTTTTAGCACGGTAGCCGGATCTAAATTCTCATCGTCTATTTTTATTTTTACGGAAGAAGAAATTTTAGCATTTTCCCATAATTTTTCTCGTAAAGTCTTCATTTGCTCTAAAGCTGTCAGGCGTATATGCTGATCAAGGTCGCTCTCGCTTTTAAAAAAACTTACTATACGCCATTGAGAATTAAGATTTTCATCCAATCTTTTAAGATTTTCTTTATGGGTACTATATTGAATTAAATCATAAAAAGCATTTAGAACATGGATTCGGGAAGCTTTTTCTTCTTCTATTTTTTTATCAATATATTTCATTTTGCGGTAAAATCTTTGAATAGCTATTGCTGCCTGATTTCTTTTATTGAATAAAGCTAGCTGTTCTCTTTTTGCAATCTTTTCAGCCACCAGTACATCCGTTAAAGGTTTAAAAGGCTCATCTTCTGATAAAGGCTTAAGAGGCTCAGACTCCGAAGCAATAAATGGCTTACTGAATACTCTTGATTTTATTTCTTCGGAATAAATAAGAGTTTTAACGGCACGGTCAAAATCTAGCCGGTATTGGAAAAGAAAAAATAATTTCAAACTATGAAAAATTTTAGAAGCAATTACAGTAATCTGCGTGGCAAGTGTTTTTGAATGCTTTTTATAAAGGACTTTACAATCCACCTCTACATGGTGCCTAGGATGCCTTATAAGCAAATTAATCTGTTTATTTATTTCAGGATACCAAAAGTGATCCCCTAAGCTGCAGATGCGCATAATATTATTTGCCATACATTAACCATATAAACATGTGACTGTGCATGATATTAACTTAATCTTACAATTTTTAAAAGCTTTATCAAATTTTTATTTTAAATAGTTCACAAGCATTTCTAACTGTTTGGTCTGCTAATTCTTTCAAAGAGATATCTTTTAGCTGAGCAATAGTTTGGGCTGTTTCTACTATATAAGCAGGTTCATTTATTTTTCCCCGACGAGTCTGCGGGGCTAAATAAGGAGCATCTGTCTCTATCAACAATTTATCTAGAGGAATTTTTTTTACAATCTGGCGCAGCTCTTCGCTTTTTTTAAAGGTCAATATCCCACTTATTGATAAGTACCATCCTCGCTCTATGACTTGTTCAGCCTCCTCTATAGTGCCCGTAAAGCAATGCAAAACTCCTGGCTGATGTTTACCCTTACTACTCATATATTCTTTATCTAAAATTTCAAAGAAATCTTTAAAAGCATTTCTACAGTGAATCACCACCGGCAACTTACATTCTAAGGCTAAGTGAAAGTAACGTCGCAAGAAAACTTTTTGAATAGCAGACGAAGAAGCATAATAATGGTAGTCTAGTCCCGTCTCACCTATAGCGACCAAATGTCCGCTATGTGCATGCTTAGCAATAACAGCAAAAACGTTTTCGCCTTCTTTTTCTACATCGTGAGGAGGCGTAGCGGCAGCATTATAAATCCATGGATAATTTTTAGCTAATTCTAAGCCTGCGTTTAGGGTGCTAATACTGGTGCAAATATTTATAACTGAGCATACACCTGCATGCTGCGCACGTTGTAAAATTGAATCAATAGCCGTAAAGGTAGAATCTGTTAAATGAGCATGCGAATCCACCCATTGCATTGCATTTGCCACCATTACTTCATCCTCTTTAAGGAGCCTTTGCTCTTTCTTAGCTCGGGTATCATAGAATATAGCTCTAATAATTTACAATCACCTTTCCACTAGGTGCCAAGAAAGCCAATCAAAGCTTTTTTAGCTGTATCTCTTAATTTAGATAGAAGAAAACATTATTTATCCTCCTTAATTGCTTTAATCTTAGTCAACCTTTCCTACTCTAAACAAGAGCAATAAGGAAGATAAAAATAACCTGCTTTTTTAACTGGTAGAAAATCTACGCTATACAATTCTAGGCAAATAATTAATATAAAAAAATTTATTTATCTTTTTTTTTCCTTAGGTGCTATTAGGTCGATTAATCTTAATTCCAGCGTAAAAAGTTCTAAAGAAGTCTTTAGCTAAAATCCCCGCTTATTTCCTCATCATTTTATATTTTTTTCTCACGAAAGCCTGCTTAAGCAAGACCTAAAGAGCTAAAGAAGCTATTGTTTCGTTCTCTAGCCCACCTATATAAGATCCCTCTTTAATTATTTTGTTTTCTGCTATAGCTTTGTTAATAGTCATAATATTGTTACCCTCATCTTTTAAGCTCACGCGTTATTTTCTTAGCCAATAGAAGCAATATAAAAGTGCCAACCTGAGGCGAGCCTTTAAATAATTTTATCAAGCAGGAAACTCTTTTCTCCCAAGTTAAATTTTGGATTAGAGGGCATTAAAAACAGTAAACAATACAACAGCTAAAAGCGATAATAAGCTAAAGGATAAAAAATTTTACAAGTGGCTTGATGAGAGTTGTCCATGGATAGCTAAAGGGAAGGAAGAGAGCTCTAACATTTTAAAATTTCTTCACAAAGAATAGCCAGACAGCCTTCTTCATAAAAGAAAAATCTTTCCAAAATGGAGTTAACCTAAAAGCAAGTGTATAGATAAATCTTTAAAAATAAAGCTTACATGCTTAAAGAAATAAGAATTAACTTTTTAACTTTTAGCAAAATTACTTTTTTGGCATGGTAAGAAGTGTTCATTATTTATTTTTTTAGTCGTTTGATTATTCGGTAGTAGAATTTCTATCCTAGCGGCTATTTTCTCTCTATAGAGTCTTCTCTATAGGGAAAGGAAATATAATAAATCTGCGAATCTAAGAATTAGGGATCAAACAATAAAGCTTATTAATAGTTTTTGTAAAAAGGAAGTAACATGGCTATTGGACAAAGCGTTAATTCACAATTTTACTCTCAAGATTTTTGCATTGAAAACCTTTATAAACTCCATGAACTAAATTTAGGTGAGTCTCTAGAAAAAACTATTCAAGAGCAAGCCGACAGCGTAGCATGCATGATGCCAGATCATAAGCTAAATAGAATCAATAATCAGGGTTTTATTACTTATAAATTTGATACGGAGAGAGTTAGGACGTTAGGGGAACGTATTTCTAAAAAAGCTAAAGGAATACCCCTAGGTCATACTGATTCTTTTCTCCACGAGCCTACCCCTGGATTAAGTACAGCCTTCTTAGTCGCGCCTCAACATGTTGTTACTGTGGCTCACTGTGTTACACGTTCAAACCCCTATACGAAATTAAAACCCAAAAAAGCAAGGGGCGTAATTGTTCGAACAAGTCTAAAAGCGCAAAGCGAATTAGAACGTATTAAATTTGTGTTTGGTTTTCAGATGAAAAGCCAAAACATGAGGACTGAGGATTATGAATTTTGCGAATCAGATGTTTACAGTTTTAAAAAAGTTGTTTTTTTTAATTATACATGTGCGCCGGATTACCTAATTGATTGGGCTCTAATAAAGTTAGATAGAGAAGTTATCGGGCGTCCACCTTTAGCAGTTAATTTTATAAAAAAGTCTTTATTAAATAAAAAAATCTTTATGCTAGGACACCCTCGGGGTTTACCCTTGAAAATTCATCTAGGGGCCTCCGTAAAAAAAGAATGTAGTGATCAACATATTGAAACTAATCTAGACTCTTTTCATGGAAATTCAGGCTCCCCGGTAATCGACGAAAATCTAGAAGTAGTAAGCATCCTTTTTGCAGGAAATGTAAGTAATAAGCCCTGGACCACACCATCTGGCTATGAAGCCAGCACAAAAATGAATCTTCCTACTAACCAATTAAGGCCTAACCCCACCAACCGCACCCATTTGTGCCAAACCACTCATGGCATGTCTTTCGTAAAAATTCATTTAAAAAAATTAAAGCTAAAAAAGCAGAATAAAAATCTAGAGACTGCTGAGTTAAGTGAAATGGGAGCTCATTACCTAAATTTCTATCTTAGCATTTGTATTTCCGACCAGGAAGATGAAGCATGGATCTGCTCGGTTAAAGCAAAAGCTTTTAAATATCTAAGCCAAGCTGCTATCGAAGATCATCGAGAAGCCTTATGCAATTTAGGCATATGCTATGAACGATCACTAGGTACAAGAAGAGATTTAAGGAAAGCTTTTGAGTGTTTTAAAAAGTCTTTCGATAATGGCTATAAAAATGCGGCTTACCATTTATTCCAGTGCTATGAAAGTGGAATAGGAACGGAGAAAGACTCAAAATTAGCTCAATATTATTTTGACCTCGCTCATGCCTTCGGTCATAAAGATGTAATAAAAATTGAGGGACCAAATTGCCTATTGATGTAATTGTACGAAAAAATGTATATAAAAAGTTTTTGAGGACACTTATACCAAGGAAACGATTTAGGCATGCAAATAGCTCTTTTGAGGAATCAACGAGATTTTCATCTGTCAGCTAAGACAATATTCCAAGAACCTTTTAAGCAAGCTTATAAAAATTTTAGCATAACTTTTTGTAATAAGGCTTACTGCTCAGATCAGCTAGAACCCCTATCCATTAGCAAGAAAATCGTTTGCTTATTCACAGCTCTAATCTATTGTGTGCCTATCATTAATACAATTATATTCGTTTCCAAAGAAATACTAGGTTCTTATAAACACAAAATTCAATGGAAAAAATATTATGAAAATCACCCTTTAAATAAATTAACCGACAATAACCTGAAAATTTTAAAAAAATCCCTTTCCTCAGCTATTTTGTCTATTAATTTTGATGACTCCCTTAAATATGCTAATACTCAAGAATGTAACCTAGCTGAATTAGAGTTCAACTCTGAAGGAAAGTTGAAGAATGTATATTACGGTCACTCCCTATGGGATGAAGGTTATGAAGGGCGGGGATTTAATCTTAAAAATGATTCTTTTTATGTGCTTTTATCTATTCAAATTTCAACTTCTAAAGCCTATAATCATAATCCTTATTACCTAGAGGCTGAAGATTTAGAATATTATAAGGAACACTATCCCCCTCGCATCCAGGAAACTCTCGAGCTCATGCTTGATAAGCTTAACAATAAATATGCTGAATTAGCTCTTGTAAATTTTAAGAAATCCCAATATGACCCGCTTGTTTGTAAGGTGGTCTATTTATAGCTTTCTATTCTAACCTGCTGTTTCTAGAGCCTTCTCTTAGTCAACAGTAAGAAGAAAGGAAAAAAATTTAAATATCTTATTGCTAAAGTCTGTATAAAGATTAAACTCGGCCTAGATTAAAAGTAGCTTGGAAAAACGCCCAGTAAGTTTATCAGCAAAAGAAAAATAGAAATCTATTTCGCAAGCGCTTTTAAAGGCTAAACGAAAGATTACAAAACTTAATTGCTCAAGGTTATTTATTGAATAAGCTATCCCTTAGCTTTTTTAGAAAGTATTCTCTTTGCCAGCCAATCCACTCCTAGTGAAAACCTTTGCTAAAAAATATTTATAGAGAAACTAGAATGGGATTTTAGTCTAAAAGCGTTGGGCAAGGGCGTTAACTTAAACCCTTATAAAGAAACAAAGCATACAAGATAAAAAAATCCTCAGCACTTCCTAATAAATATAACGCTTAAGAAAAAATCTTTCCGATTATCAAATAGGTAAGTTTCAAGGCTTAAGCTTCTTGCTGAAAAAATCTTGGACGCCGCCATTTAAAGCTAATGACTTCATTGACAATCAACATGCCTAAAAGGATTAAACCTGCTGAAAAAATGCCGCCTGCCGTTAAAGCTTCGTTAAGAAATAAATAGCCTAATAACATGCCTACCGCAGGAAAGAAACAAGAAACCATTGATATAGCTGTGGGACCGCAGTGCTCTAAAAGATAGTAATAAATCAAAAAAGCTAAATATGTACCTAGCAAAGTTAACCCTAGAATAGCTAGTATGCTAGTTAATGAGGGAAAGATAAAAGTAGATTTTGTCTCTATAGAACCTAAAACAAAAGGTAACATCATCCATGCTGTCATGAATAATTGGGCTGTTGGAGCTACAAAACGAGGTTGCCCAGCAATAAACTTTTTAGCATACACATGGCTAATAGCATAACAAAAAGCACCTATTAAAGCAGCAGACATACCTATAAAATCTCCATCCATGCCTTGAGCAATGTTAGGGGAAAATAGTAATAAAATTCCACAAAAGCTTATTAAAATTCCTATGAGTTTATGAATAGACATTCTATCATTTGGTAAAAACAAATGAGCCAAAATGGCTGTAAACATGGGTGAACAGCCATTGAGTATTGCTGCAAGAGCGCTTTCTATAGAGGTCTCAGCATAACAAAATAAGAAGGAAGGAAGTCCCGAAGAGAATATGGCCATAAAAGCTGAATGTTTCCAAAAAGTAAGGCTTTTTGGTAAAGATCCTCCCTGTAAGCGTAAAGCTATCCAAAATATTAAGCTAGCTAGGCTAACTCGCAGAAAAACAATAGTGGCAGGATTAAAATCAACCAACGCAAGTTTTATCAAGAGGAAACAAGGGCTCCACATCAATGTCAGAGCCAGTATTAAAAGCGATCGCTTGATAGGTGTCATATTAAACTAAAGAATAATTGTTGTATTCATGATACCTATAACAAAGAAATAATCGCAAATGAAAAAACGGGAGTATTTTTTCTCCCGTTTTAAAACTATAAAAAGTAGAGCTTTAACTATTGACCCACAGTCCAACGCAAGAAGTTAGTCAATTGAAGAGGCTTGCCGCTTTGCTTGGCTCGATCTTCAACGATCTGGGCAATCGATTTGCTATCATCCCTAATGAATTTTTGCTTGGTTAAGCATACACTTTCATAGTAGGCATTGAGCTTACCTTCCACAATCTTATCGATAAAATTCTCTGGCTTGTTTTTGATCTGGCTTTTTGCAATCTCTTTCTCATTGTTTATAAGCTCTGGGGGAACTTTTTCAGGAGAAAGAAATTCTGGATGAGCAGCCGCTACATGCATAGCGATATCTTTAGCTAAAGATTGTTCCGCATCCGAGCCTTCTATCTCAACCATTGTAACGACCTTACCACCAAGGTGAGAATAAATACCAATCGATTTAGATGGAGACTTTGCAGTTGTAAACAAGCGTTTAATCTGGATATTTTCGCCAATCGTTTGGACGACTGTTGCACGATATTGGTCGATAGATATGGAAGTATCTTTAGAATAAGGCTGCGCAAGAAATGCTTCTAAAGAAGCAGGATGGGTTTTAGCAATTTCTGCAGCAATGTTTTCCAAAAACTCTTTAAAACGCTCGTTTTTGGCTACAAAGTCTGTCTCTGAATTAACTTCAACAATAGCAGCAGTCTTGTCATTTTCAAAAAAGCCAATCATCCCTTCATTAGTGGTACGACCTTCCTTTTTAACAGCAGAAGCAATGCCTGCTTTACGGAGATTTGAAATAGCAAGCTCCATATCCCCATGAGCCTCTTCCAAAGCTTCCTTACATTTTCCCATCCCTACGCCGGTTCTCTCGCGCAGTTCTTTAATCATTGTAGCAGTAATAGGCATCTTGGACATAAATTAAACCTCCGAAATTGCAGAAGCTTTTTCATCGGCCTCATCTTTTTCATCATATTTGCCGCTTACACCTTCTTCGTTTTCCTCATCTTCTCTTACATCGCCTTTGCCGAATGCAATTTGCATTTCATTTTTCTTTTCTATAATAGCATGAGCTAATGCTTGGATGATAAGTTTAACGCTTTTAAGAGCATCGTCATTACAGGCAATGACATATTCGATAGGGTCAGGATTACAGTTTGTATCCACTAAGCCCATCACAGGAATGCCTAATTTGTTAGCTTCAGCTACAGCGATATGTTCTTTACTTGGATCTACTACGATCACCAGGCCTGGTAGCTTACGCATCCCTCTTATTCCTGAGAGATTGCCATTGAGTTTCAAGTAGTCCTTATTTAGCAAAGAAAGCTCTTTCTTTGTTAACCCTTCTCCACCAGAAGTAATACGTTTTTCAATACGTTCAAGCTTTTTAATGGATTGACGGATCGTTGACATATTAGTTAACATACCACCTAGCCACCTTTCGCAAACATAAAATTCTCCCGCTTGCTCAGCTAGCTCACGTACGACTACTTTCGCTTGTTTTTTTGTCCCCACAAATAGAATGGAACGATGTTTTGCGACCACCTCTTTAACTACTTCTGTAGCCAATCTTATTTGTTGAAGTGTTTTAGCTAAATCTATGATGTATAATCCATTGCGCGCTTCAAAAATGAAACGTTTCATTTTTGGATTCCATCGACGGGTTTGGTGACCAAAGTGAGCACCAGCCTCTAGAAGATCTTTAATAGTAACATTAACTTGTTGTTGTGTTGCCAAGCCTTGTCCCTTTATTTTGACGACGGCATTCTACTTAGGATAGAATTTCGGTCTTGGTTGATATTAGAATTTGTAAATTGAGCGCCTGATCAGAATCGAACTGACACTCGTAGCTTGGAAGGCTACTGTTCTACCATTGAACTACAGGCGCATTTAATGATTGCGAGCTAAATTATACCTGATAGGCTAATTCTTTTGCAACATCAATTCAATTTTTGCAATCCTATTTTGCTTTAGAATTCAAAATCGTATATTCTCAAAGCCGGGCAATAAAATCATGGCAAGACATATACATTCCTCTTCTCGCAGAGCAAAAAGCAATCTTAATATACCCGAAAAGGCTAATAAAATCCTTAATCTGATTTTTATCGCCTTGGTTGTAATTATCCTGCGCATTTGGTACCTGGCTGTTATTCAATATGAGGTCAAATTAGAGGAGGCCCTTAAGCCTCAACGCAAGACTGTCATTGAACCCTCTAAAAGAGCTACTATTCGCGACCGCTTCAACTATCCCTTAGCTCTGAATAAAATTTCTTATCGGGCTGCTATCATCTACTCTCAGCTGCGCCAGATTCCTTCTATTAGATGGGAAAAGGATGCTCAAGGAAATAAAAAAAAGAAATTTAAACGTAAAGAGTATATTACACAGCTGGCCCAGCTACTAGGAGAAGAGCTTCACTTAGATCCTCTAAGGCTTGAAGACCTTATTCATGCTAAAAGCTCATTTTATGGGCAGATACCTTTCGTAATTAAAGAAGATCTTACCGAAAAAGAATATTATCGCTTGAAAATGCTTGAAAAAGACTGGTTAGGTATTCATGTGCAAAAAGTACCTAAGCGCCACTATCCTAAAGGGCGTGTAGCGGCGGATATCATTGGCTATATGGGGGCGATCAACCGTCAGGAATATGATAAGATCATGCTGGAGATCAAAGTACTAGAAGCATACATTCAAGGTAGTGATGCAGGTGACGAAATACCTCTTCCCTCCGGTATTGACAATTTAGCTCAAGCCCGCCAGCGCCTTCAAGATCTCCTCGATCATGCTTATACGATTAATGACTATGTAGGGAAAGCAGGTGTTGAAGGCAGCTTTGAAAATAATCTAAGAGGCTATCATGGCAAGAAAAGTTATTACTCTGATTCTCGTGGCAATTTCTTAAGAGAATTATCAGGCTCGCATGAGCCTGTAGCAGGACAGCGTATCCTTCTTACGATTTCGGCTGAGCTGCAGGAATATGCAGAACAACTTCTCATTCAAAATGAGCGCATTCGCGAAACGCGTTTATCAAAATACCTTTCCAAGCCTACCAAGCAACCATGGATTAAAGGGGGGGCTATAGTAGCATTAGATCCCCAATCAGGAGAAGTTCTTGCTTTGGCCTCTTACCCCCGCACAGATCCTAACGATTTTATTCCCGCTGCTAATCCCGAGGTGGCAAAAAAGAAAATGGCCAGCATCATTCGCTGGTTTGAAAGTGAGAATTATGTAGCTGAAATGTGGGATCAAAAACGCCCGTTAGAAAGAGAATTTTATCAGGAGGAAGCTAAAGAATTTTATGAAGATACTTTAATGATTGATTGGAATAATTATTTAAAACTTATACTAAAAGCCGATACTCCAATCATGCAGGCCATCCAAGGGGTGGATAGCGTGCAAAAAGCGGTAAGCATCCAACAAGCTATCGATCAGTTAATTGAATTAAGTGGCACCTGTAATATCTATCTGCTGTTAAAGTTACTGTATGGCGAAGATGGAATTCACGTCCAAAAAGAAAAAATTTCCCTTCAAGCAAAAATGGCGATTGAAAATAATCTAAAAGTACATGCCGACAGTGTTGAGCAGCAAAAAAAAATATTAGATCCCTATTTTTCTGCTTTATTATTACATTATGATAAGATCTTACTTATGGATCTATGCCGCCTTGCCGTCTGCAGCGATCGCTTTTCTCCCCAGCTCCTTGCTGCAAAAGGACACCAATCGCTTGAGGATTATAAAAATTCTTCCGCTGCCTACATTTCTTTACAAGAAACAGCGCAAAAGATGGCTAAGGAATTATTTCATGAACAACATTTCCTACCCTGGCGCCAAGAAAATGAAAAGCTTTTTTTAAAAGAAAAACGGGCAGAAGAAAAAGCTCATCATCAATACCCCAAGCCTTATATAGACTATTTTGATAGGCAAGAAAAAGAGATGTTTAATTCATTTTGGAATGAGCATCAAGGGGACTTACTTTTAGCCTTTTTGACGGGTCGCATTTCACCTCATGTATCGGTAGAAATTATACCCTATCTTAATCATTTCTTAACCTGGCATAACGAACTGCAAGCAGGTGCTCATGCGGCGCTTCCTTGGAAAAATGCCTTTTTTAATTTATCTTTTGTTTTGAAAGGATTAGATGATGGGTTGGCGAAAGATTACTTGCGTACTTTTCGCAGCTTTCACCATCTGGATAGACCCTTACTTGGATATTATCGTTACCTCAACAAAACTAATGGAAAGCAAATAGAAAAAGATCTTGCTCGTGCTTTTTATCCTCTACGGGGATATGGTTACGGGCGTTCTCAAGCCTATAGGCAAGCTGCAACGCAGGGCTCTATTTTCAAGTTAATTACCTCTTATGAAGCGTTAAAGCAACGCTATCATCATCTGAACAATGATAAGCTCTCCCCAAGCAGCCTCAATCCTTTGATTATGGTCGACCAGATCTTTAAAAAAGGTAGGGATACTTTTGTAGGTTATCATCAAGATGGCACTCCTATTCCTCAATATTACAAGGGGGGCCGTATGCTTAAAAGCCATGCAAAAAACATTGGTAAAATTGATCTGATTCGGGCAATTGAAACCTCTAGTAATCCTTATTTTTCTATTCTAGCTGCAGAGTATTTAAGCTCTCCGGAGGATCTTTCGCGGGCAGCTTTAGATTTCTCTTATGGCACCCGCACAGGTATAGACTTGCCTGGTGAAATTGCAGGAAAAGTTCCTAATGATCTTATAACTAATCGTACAGGCCTTTATGCTATGGCTAATGGTCAACATACTTTAGTCGTTACTCCCCTGCAGGCTGGCATCATGCTGTCTGCGATAGCTAATAAAGGACATGTTTTGAAGCCCAAGATAGTTTCTTTAACAGCCGGATACCGTTCACAAGCACAGAGTAAACAGCCCCTTGAAGCTGCCTGCCTTGATCACTCCCAAATCGTGAAAAAAGCTCCTACCTTCGTTCAAAGAAACCTGTTTATGCCTGATATTATTCGCAATATTTTGCTTATTGGAATGCATAAAGTAGTTTTAAAACAATTATCTGAGGGATTGACTAGCCTTTCCCGCTTATATCGTGAGTATCCTGAGGCTATTGCCGATTATCTTGAGCTCAAAGACGAAATGGTTGGAAAAACCAGCACAGCTGAATCCATGGAGAATATTGACTTAGACTTTTACGAGGGGACAAACCTTTATACTCACGTCTGGTTTGGAGGCATTGCTTTTAATCAAAAAATACCTAACGATTCGCATGCTCTCCTCTATCTGGATCGCTGGGGCAATCCTGAATTGGTGGTCGTGGTCTACCTAAAATATGGCGCCTGGGGAAAAGAATCGGCTCCTTTAGGAGCTCAAATGGTGCGAAAATGGCGAGAAATCAAAGCTCGTCATGAAGCTCATCGCTAATTGCGAAATGTTTTACGTGAGATTTTAAACCAAATTTTACTTCATTCAGCTCTTAAGAGTTTTTCTTTAAAAGCTTATACTCTTCCCCTCTTAGAGGGTTAAAAAATAAGCCACGCTTAAATCTAATGCTCTTTTTTATATGACAGCCGCTTATAAAAAAAATACTATTAGAAAACAGCCAATTGTCTATTTATAAGCTTTTAAGCAATTCTTAATAAAACTATACATTTTAAAAAACTATCTTTAATTAAAAAGAAAATTTTCAGAAGATTTAAGTGCTTATTTAGATTCCATTTTCTCTCAGATTTATAAACTAGCCCCTTCTTTATTTTGCAAAAAAAGCTCTACTTCCATGTATAGCTCTATTTTTAGAGATGCTTAAGCTAGCTCTCTTAAGAGTTAACCATTGAAAAATATCATTTTGCAGAGTATGGTGGATGCTTAAATTAAACTTTATTTTATCGGAAAAGTGGCTTTTATGAAGGATGAAACTCTTATCAATTCACCGCTAGGAAAACAGACCTTTTATGTGACTGTATATGATCCTAGCTTACTATGCCCTTTACCTAGAGATAAACAACGCCAAGCCCTTGGGATCGCCGATGTAAATTTACCTTTTCAAGGCTACGATGTTTGGAATGCTTATGAGTTGTCATGGCTTAACGTAAAAGGAAAACCTCTCCTAGCGATAGGAGAATTTTTCTTTCCTTGCCAATCCCCTTATATTGTAGAATCTAAATCCTTTAAGCTTTATTTGAACTCTTTCCATCAAACCACTTTTGCCAATCTTGAAGATGTTCAGGCCATCTTAGAAAAAGATTTAACAAAATGTGTGGGCCAGCCAGTAAAAGTTAACCTTATTCAATCTAAAGATTATGCAAGCCTTTGCTTTAAAAACCTCCCGGGGTTTTGCTTAGACAACTTAGATATTGAAACCAATCTTTATGCAGTCGATCCCTCCATTCTTGAACATGCAGCAGAACTTGTGGAGGAAGAATTTTATTCTAATCTTTTAAAATCTAATTGCCCGGTTACTAAACAACCTGACTGGGCAAGCCTTTACATTCATTATATAGGGCCTAAAATTAACAAAGAGGCCCTTCTTAAATATATTATCTCCTTTCGCAGCCACTACGAATTTGGAGAGCATTGTATTGAACGTATTTTCATGGATGTGCAAAAACATTGTCGCTGTCATAAGTTAACAATTTATGGCCGGTACACAAGACGAGGGGGCATAGATTTAAATCCCTTTCGTTCAAATTTTGAAAGCTCCTTAAGAAATATCCGGGACTATCGCCAATAAGTGGGCAAAAGATGAAAAGGCGTAAAGCAAAAAAAGATTTTAAGAGAAGAATAGGAAAAATATTTCCTGATCATACCTTTTGAGCCAATTCTTAGACAGTCCCCTACTTTATAAAATCTCTTTATTTGAGCAGAGAGACATGTTTCAGAGAGCTAGGTATGCAGACTAAGTTTTTTTAAAACCTATTATTTTCCTGGTGAGGAGAAATGCAATCCCATTAATTTCTCTGGATCCTCCTTTTGATGGCCCTTATTGTTATTTTTATAGAGAGAAAAAAACTTTTTCCTTCCGAGCTTTCAAAGTAGATGCAAAGAAGCTGATAGCAAAAACATTTACTTCTCCTCTAACTTTCTGTAGGGCTAAAAACAAAAGTAACTCTTTTCTTATCTGCTAAATGTTCTTTATAAGGCATATAAGTTTTCAAATCTGAAAGAGACTCATGAGTCAAGTTAACAGCCACATGACCAAATATTCTTATTAAGAGATCCGCTTGCCCACTAGCCGGCATGGCATCACTAACGACTAAAACCCAATCGTATCTTTGCACAAGCTGGTCTAATAAATTTTTGAAACGGTGAGAGCCGATTAATTCTACGGCAAAACGTGAGACACCTCCTTCGTAAATGCAATCGAAAGAGCCTTGGGAAGTAATCATCGGTTCTTCAATCTCTCCTTGCAGGTATTGAATTAATCCCGTTCCATACCCTTGGCTTGTTGCTTTGAAGCAGATAGGTATTAAGACAACCTTTTGGCCAAGCTTGGTTAAGAGCTTGGCTAAATGATAAGAATAATCAATTCCTGCTCCATTAAGGAGAAGTAAGGACTGTCCTATCGGCGCCTGCGAGCTATTGGTCATATAAGCAATCATACGACGCAGCACATCTAAATCTTGATCCATCAAATTTTCATTAGACTCATTAGAAGCTTTAGGAGTTAGATGGCCAGAGAAGTGTAAATCATTAGCTTTAAGATTAGAGGGGCTCACCCGAATGCCAGAGATAGTAGATTTAATAATAAAGAAGGTAAAAGTTATAAAGGCCCCGGTAAACGCACCAAAGGCAGCATACAACAAACTACGGGGAGACTTTGGATGCAGAGGAGGCAGAGCAAAATCCTGAGGATAAGATTGCAAGATCTCTAAATTACTCGTCAAATTTTTTGATTCTACTAAACTTGTAATTTCTTCCACCATCTTTTGATTGATGAGTAGCTGCTGATCGATTAAACGCTCTTCGACCCATTTGTTAGGTAGATCCTTCATTTCTTTACGCAGCTGTTCTTGATGCTGAACGATGAGGTTAGTCTCCTGCTTTAAGTCATTTAAGCGTATAGCCATGTATTCCTGCATGTGCTTATCTAAAATAGAAATTTGCTGACGTAACAGGCCTAGTGTTACACTTTGTAGGGAAACAATTTTTTCCTTAATTAGCTGTTCTTTAAGCTTATGAAGCGTAGCAGCTTGATTTAGGTGTTGACGCAAGAAATCTTTTTGAACATCTAATTGTTCTTTCAAACGTTCCATTTCTTTAGCACTACGATTGTTTTGATCTTTGAGGGCCTGAACAATTTGCGAAGCTTTAGAAATCATCTCGTTGGTGACAAAATCATTTTGAATTCCACTCATTGAAGTAACTTCAAAGTGAGGATTTTTCAACTGCTCAATCATAAAATCTAGTTGGCGGATTAAACCTTGCACTTCATTAAGCATGCGAGTGTAAGAGATATATAATTCCTTAGAAGTGGTAATATCAATCCCTTGAAATTCATTTTGAGGGCTTTGCTGAAAGGCTAAGCGCTCTTGAATGACTTTTTCTTGCACATCAAAAAGATGTGTTAAATTTTTTAAATAGGCTATAAAGTTTTCTTTCGCTGTTTTTAATGCTAAAGCCCTGTCACTCCTTTCTTCTTCAGAAAAACAACTATCCATATCATTTTGGGCGACTAACAATTTATCTTGCCAAGCTTGTACAGCAAATCTTGAATCATTAACTAGATTATCTATAGTAGGCTGGTCTTGCCCACTTTCTAAGCTTCTTAGCAAGCAAGTAGCTTCTGTAGATAAACGCTTGGCTTGTTCTAAATCTAATAACTGTTCTGTAAAGCTATCATGAAAAGTAGGATTACCAACAGGATAAGCATTTTTTAAAGCCATATCTAAGGCATCGCTTTGCTGCTTTAAAGCTCTAATTTCTGCCAATGATTGGTTGATAACCCCTGGATCGCCTTGTAGATCATAAAAAGCGCAGTTTTCTTGCTGGGCATGGCTTAATCTCCTAATTGCTAATTCTATATCGTATAATTTCTGCTGGTAATGCGTTTGATTAGCAGAATAAAACTCTATGGCTTTAAGGGAATTAAAAAATCCACTGGTAGATATATCCGATGACATATTTTTTGCATGAGCAACCATCATTTGACGCAACTTAGCTCCCATTTCCTGCTGGCGTTTTTCTAAGTAAGCAATCTGCTCTTGAGAAATACGCTTTTGCTCCTGGCGAATATGTTCCTGATAAATCAGCATCATAGAATTTAAAATTTCGGTGCCTACATGGCGATTAGCATGTTGTAATTTAATATGAAGGAGATTGCGGTCATTTTGATCCGCTTGGATAGATAAGGCGGCCAATAAATCTTCCGATACTCTGTGCAAGGGCATCAACTCTAAATACCATTTAGTACCGGCCAAAGGCTCAGAGGATTTCTTCATGACAGTAAAAGCATAATCTTTACCTGTTACTTTTCGCCCCCACTCATGCTTCCCTATCTTTCTATTATTTTCATCGTAAATTTCAAAAAATTCTTCGTTAATGAAATGAAGAGTAAAAACTTTAGAAATCTCATCGTTGTAAGCTACATCTTGAAGCCATAAACTTGGCGGATGATCAGGTAAGATGGGCTTTTTAAGGGCAACGAAATGAGCATATTCAACTAGAATATTTTCCGGTATGGATCCAAGTAAATCAAAGCGGGGTTCCATTTTAACCAATAAGCCCTGCAAGCCCCGTCGGTAGATTAGCTTCTCCATAAGCTTGCGAGATTTGATAGTAGCTAAAGCTTCACCTTCAGTCTCATTAGCACCAGAAATAAGAAGCTGGCTCAATGTAGAAAGACCCGACTTTGATTTACCTTTGTCTTTGAACGTGCCAGAAATATTGTAAATAACCGGTCGAGATAGAGCAAAGCAGGCAGCCAAGATGCAGCAAAATAAGGCAGTAGATATAATAGCAACCTTATGTATCTTTAAAATATGCAAAAGATCAGTGATGGTAATCACACTTTCTGAGGGATGTTTATCTATTGGCGGCATTTTTAAAGTAAACCTCTACTACAATTAATCGTTAATTAACTGATATGTTCCATATCCTGCTTGAAGGCCAGTAAAGCTAGGAATCAACTGCTCAATAAATCTGTTCCATTGCGTCAAAGGCTTTTCGGCTACATAGACAGTATCCCCAGGCATCAATAATAGGCTATCGTTAGGCAAATGCACAATGTGATCTAAAGAGACTAGGTAAACTTTAGGACAAAGCATATTTCCACGGATCACATGGATACAATTGCCATTGCCCGTAAAAGGAATACCTCCGGCCGTTACTAAAGCTTCACGTAGAGAAATAAAGCCGTAGGGAACATTGATTGGGCGAGGAGCCCGCACCTCTCCCATCACCATAACTGTAGCATCCGAAGGAGCAGCAATAAAGATTTTATCCCCTCCACGCATTACAATGTTCTGGTTCATATCCCCTTCATTGATTAACCTATGCAAATCAATAGGCAATTGACGTCCTTCGCGCATTACATAACTTTTAAATAAGTTAGCGCCTGGCGGAATATGAGATCTGGCAAGCACTTCATAAAGACGCATTTTTCCATCCACCGGTACTGTAGGAATAGAAACTAAACCTATTAACTCTACACGGCGTTGTAGGCGATCCCGGTAATTGACATAAACTTCTATATCCTGAATTTGGTCTCTAAAAGCTCTTTGTAATTCCTCACGAGCTTCCTCTAAAGTGAGCCCTTTGACTTCAAGGGGAGGTAAATCTGGCACATCTATTTTTCCTTGATAGACTTTAAATCCACCCGTTGACTCATTGATAAACTGAATAGACTGCATTAAATCTTTACGCGTGGGGTGATAAACAGCGATGTTTAAAATATCATCTTCAGCGATCACATCGCGATACTCTAACATATCCTCTTCTGCTAGCTCTCCAAGCTCTACTCCCTCAAGCTCCAAGATAGCTAGCTTTCCTTGACGTATGCGATAAGAGTCTATCACAAATTCGTCAGGTCCCATAATAGGATAATCAAAATTAGCAGTTGAGCAAGAAGCAAAAATTATAAGGAGAGATAGATTTAGTAAAACAAAAGGTGAAAATAAAAAATTAATCTTTACTTTCTTTTTTTTCTTGCTTAAAGGCATGTCATAAGCCTCGTTGAATAAAATGAATTTTTAAACTGGATAGAATTAAAGCAATCTTTCTTCTCTTAATTCAATCTACCTTATTTATATCTCTTAATATTGCATTATAGCTTTACATACAGATAATAGAATCTACAACAGCTTTTTTGGAGGGAATAATAAGGCAGTATAATAATGTTAAACCTATTGCATTTTAAGAGGTAGTAATTTTTTTCCAGTAATACTTTTGGCTACTTAAAGCTTTTTTCCACCACAAGGGAGCATTAATGCTAGCCTGTCCTAAGCGATATCCTGCCCATTTAGCACCTATATGCATTAAAGCATAAGGGAGCAATAAAGGTTTTTCTTGATATAGTTGCTTGAGCATGCATGCAGCATAGTGATTGCCTCTCATTCGATCGCCTTCTGCGCAATTTAAAATATTTTCATATTTTTTTCGCATCAATCCTGTATCGAAATATCGACAGAATTCTTGGCGTAAACTATAGCGATGAGAGTGCCTCACTTCCGCCTCTGCTACATAAGCAATTTTATGTCCTATTTTTAAAAGCTGAGCAGTCGCTAAAGTATCTTCCCCTAAAAGAACGGGATGAAAGCCCTTAATTTCATCTAAAGCGCTGTTTAAGTACGCAGCACATGAATCGGAACAAAAAAATGTATAGGAGCCATAACGACGCCTATCAGCAATACTTCGAATTTCACTTCGAGCAGGATAATTGTAATGCCGAGGAAAAGATTCAAAAAAGTCAGCTCCTTCATGGGGAATTTGCCTAGCATAGGCAATCGATGCTTTGCCTTGTAAAATGGGTTCAATCAATTTTTCTAAAACTTGCGGATTTACCGCATAGGCATCAGGGGTTAACATGACTACCAAATCGGTGCCTAGGTGTTTCCTTGCTAACTCGCGGGTTTTACCATGGTTGAAAGTTGCTTGTGGGATTGATAAAACTTCTACACCTAATGAATAAGCAAGCGATCTGGTTTGATCCTTCGAGGACGAATCTACTACAAGGATTTTTGGGCTTAACGAAGACTGCATGATAGGACTAAGACAGCGTACCAGATGCTTTTCAGCATTTAATGTTAGAACGACTACGCCCACTGATTTCATAACCTTTGAACTACCTTAATTAAATTCATTTAATGTACGAGGAGTTAGAATTTTTGGCCTTCTATCTCTCTTTCATGGCGAGCTTTACCTAAAAAAGAAGAAACGGATGGAGACACACTAACTCTCAATCCAACAAATTTCATCCTATTTCCTAAAAAATGCTAATTTAAGCTTAAAACCCTCTAATTTGCAAAAACATTTTGTTTTTATCTGTTTTTTTGATAATTTTCTGCCTTAAAGCAATTTTTAACATCTCTTTTCCTGCGTACCAACCCTAGGATAATTAAATTTCTATGCCTACCCTACATAACAAATTCAGCACTCTTAGTGGAATATTACTTGTTTCAGGCACTTGCATTGGGGCAGGCATGCTTGCCCTCCCTGTTGTGACTGGCTTTTCAGGATTTTTACCAGCTATGGCAGTCAATCTTATCTGTTGGATATTTATGCTAATCACTGGCCTGCTTTTTTTGGAAGCCACGCTCTGGATGAAAGAGGAGGCAAACGTATTATCTATGGCGGCACGCTTTTTTGGACCTTATGGTAAGTGGATAGCAGGCGCAGCTTTTCTCTTTCTTTATTATTGCTTGGAGGTCTCTTACATTGCTGGCGGTACTCCTCTTTTCATCTCCCAAGTCGAAAGCTTGGGCTTTCATCTCACCGGTTATAAAGGCTACATAGCGTTTGCTAGCCTTTTTGGTTTCATTGTTTTCTTAGGCTCTCAAGTCATAGACCGGGTAAATTTAATTCTTATGATAGCGCTTGTTTTCTCTTACTTTTTGCTCATAGGATTAGGAAGTACCGAAGTACAAATAAGCTTCCTTACTCGGAGAAATTGGAACGCATTTTTATTAGCAATGCCTACCCTTTTTAGCGCTTATGGCTACCATAATATTATACCTTCTTTAACCACCCTTATGCATCGTAATGTGCACCAACTACGGAAGGCTATTGTGATAGGCACTAGCCTACCCTTTATTATCTATACCTTATGGCAATGGATGATTATTGGAACAATTCCTGAATCGCAAATAGCTAAGGCGGTCGCTGAAGGAATCCCTGTTACTCAACTTCTCCATACCATTACAGGACACCCTTGGATTGGCTTTCTAGCTACCTACTTTGGATATTTTGCTCTGATTACCTCTTTTTTAGGGGTCTCTCTTTCTATGGTAGATTTTTTAGCCGATGGAATTGCGGCAAAAAGCCAAGGATGGACGCGTATACTTCTTTGCTTAATAGTTTTTATCCCTCCTGCTATCTTTGCTGGCAGCTATCCCGGAATATTTTTAGAGGCTTTAGGAATTGCGGGTGGCTTTGGGGAAGCGATCCTTAATGGGCTGCTTCCTATTGGCATGGTCTGGCTCGGTCGCTACAGATTTCACCTACCCACGCAAGAACAGGTGAGAGGTGGCAAACCTTTGTTATTAGCTTTATTAGCATTCACATTATTGATCATTGCTCTAGAAACTTACCATCTGGTGAGAGGCTAACCATAAAGCTTTTACTTGCTAACCTCGGCGCTCTTCTCTGGCTACCTGCTTAATTTATTTTAAACGGCTAAAGGCAAAGTTGTAGATAAAAAGCTTCAAGAAATAAGAAAACAGCAGCCTCCTTTTTAATCTTATGTGTTTTAACTGAACTTCTTCTGTCTCTTAAAATAGATGCCTTTCAAATAATTTTCCTCCTAAGCATAAAGCATGTAATTGATTACTCCCTTTGGCTGTAGGGGAATTTTTTGAGAAGTATTTGATAAAAGTATCTTAAAAAAGAAGCTTCTTTGTTTCTGAGCCCTATAAATAAAGAAGTTTTAAATATGCAAACGCGAGATAATTAGATAAAGTTAACAAAGATTTAGTGCAAACAAAAGTTGAAGTACCCTAATTCCTCCAAAATGCTTTGCAACTTTTTTAAACCTTAAAAAAACAAAACCTTATAGGGACTAGATGGCTTGAAATGTTTTCAAATACCCTATTTAAAATATTTGTTAAAGGAAGATTTTATTCAAAGAAATTCAGCATCAAAAAGTTAGAATAGATGAAAATTTCTGTTAATTAATCCTATGAGGACTCGTTAAAGGTGGTTTACATTCTCCCTATCTAGATCTTTTGCGGAAATTCGAATTATTCACCACAGTCATTCAACCTTATAAATAATTCTCAAGACATCTATTCGAAAATAAGCAAATAAATATCCGATAGTTTTTATTTGTGTATTTAATAATTAATATAAATTAATTATAACAACTTATTTTAGAAATAATAATAATAATAATAATAATAATAAAAACTTTGTTGCAATTTAAAAGAAAAATTGAAGGAGAATGTTATGGAACCTCCCAGTAATTATTTACCCTCAATTTCTCTTACCGAGTGGATTCCCTATACTCAAGCTTATTTAAAAGGAGAGAAGAAAGGTAAGAGGCAATATGTTTACCTAAATGCTAATGAAACTCACATTGCTATTTCTATAACTAAAGAGACAGCAAAAGATTTTAGTTATCGCAAGGCAACTTTGCCAAAAATAATATCTATTACTACAGATAAAATTAAAGAGTATGAAGAACAATATAAGGAAAAAGAAAAAAATTTACAAAAAGGGGCGTTGTTGCGTAAATGCTAAGAAGCGTATGCGATAAGATTGCCCTTTAACACATAAGAGCTATAAAATTAGTTTGCAACAACAAAAATATAGGCAGGCTATGGAAAAAAAACTCACTTACCGTATACGTAATTGGTCTGAGTATAACAAAGCTTTAGAACAAAGAGGAAGCATAACTTTATGGTTTTCGGATGAAACCATTAAAGGATGGAGGGAAAATAAAAGCACGGGGAAGAAGGGC